>DASPVS010000157.1:0-3971 GCA_035622235.1 Acidimicrobiales bacterium
CCGGTTGCGGAGATCTCACAAGCTCTCGATCAACTCGCGAGCGCGGGCGGTCCTGATGTTCCGATCCATGTCGACGGCGCGTCGGGCGGTTTCGTAGCGCCGTTCTTGGATCCAGACCTCCTCTGGGACTTTCGCCTCCCAAGGGTCCAGTCCATAAACGCGTCCGGTCACAAATTCGGGCTCGTCTATCCGGGCGTGGGCTGGATCGTCTGGCGCGACGCGTCCGCGCTCCCCGAGGAGTTGATTTTCGACGTCGACTATCTGGGTGGGCACATGCCCACGTTCGCGCTCAACTTCTCTCGTCCAGGAGCGCAAGTTGTCGCGCAGTACTTCAACTTCCTCCGATTGGGTTTCGACGGGTACAGACGTGTCATGCAGGCTTGTCGGGACACCGCCGGATGGTTGGCAGACGAGATCGAGAAGATCGGCCTCTTCGAGATCGTCTCGCGCGGCGACGGGATTCCCGCTCTCGCCTTTCGCGTGGCGGACAACCAGAAGGGATTCACCGTCTACGACATCTCCGACGTCCTCAGGTCTCACGGTTGGCTCGTTCCCGCTTACACGATGCCGCCCCCGTTGGAGGACATGGCGGTCTTGAGAATCGTCGTCCGAAACGGGTTCAGCCGCGACATGGGACAGTTGCTCATCGACGCTTTGTGCACGACCTGCGACCACGTGCTCGGGCCGTCGAAGAGAGCTCACAGGTCGAGTTTCCACCACTGAGCTGAGCGTTCCCCCTCGAGTCCATGCGCGGCGCACCCGGGACGGTGATCGGCGCTCCCGGGACGGCGCTCGGCGCACCCGGGACGGTGCTCGTGCACCCGGGACGGTGTTCGGCGCACCCGGGACGGTGAGTTCAGACCAGCTGAGGCTCCAACATCGAGTTCGTCATCTCGACCGCCCAGGTCAACGCTCGAAGCGACGCGATCTGGAGCCTTTCCTCGCCCGCACCACTTCGAACCGCATCGTCGGCCCTACCGAGCTGGTAGTCGGCTACGTCCGCCACGATCCGGCCCAATTCGGTGTCTCCGCGCAAAGCGGCGACCTTCAGGTCCGCGTCGAGCGGGAGGGAACCCAGGACCTCTTCTATCGGCACGCTGAGCAGGACGTCGAGGCTCGAGAGCATCCCGGCGGTGAAAGCGACGGCGGAGAGATCGGGCGAGATGCGCTCTGCGAGCATCTCGCTCATCCGAGCTCTCACCAGAGCGGTGACCATCTCTTCTTCGCTCGCCTGGCCCTTGTCGGTCATGAGCAGGAGAGCCACCCAGCTCTGAAGCCGGCGCCAACCCACTAGCACGAGTGCCTCTCGCAGTGTGCGGACCGTCCGTCTCAGTCCACCGGCGGCACCGATTCCCGCGATCTGGAGAAGTTGGTGCGCCATCGCCGGATCTGTCCGAACGATGCGTTCGAGCTCCGCGACCGTGCACTCCTTCTGTACGAGCTTCGCCGCCAGCTGCAGTCGGGCGACGCTCCCTGGGTCGAGCGCGCGCCCGGGGACCATCTTCGGGTGCGACAAGAGGTAGCCCTGGAAATAGTCGAACCCCAACGCTTGGCAGTTCGTGAGCTGGTCGAGTGTCTCGACCTTCTCGGCGAGGAGCGCGACCTCGAATTGCCGGCACCGTTCGATGAGCTGCGCGAGCTGCTCCTCGCTCACCAGCTGAAGATCGAGTTTGACGATCGAAGCGAGCTCGAGAAGCTTCTCTGCTCCCTCGAACCACCTGAAATCGTCGAGGGCGACGGTGAAACCTTGTTGGACGAGCCTGCGGCATCCCTTTACGACTTCTTCATCTGGATCTACCGTCTCGAGGACCTCGATCACCGTGCGTTCGGGCGGAAGCATCAACGGGAACGCTCCCGTGAGAAGCCCGCGATGAGCGTTGCAGAAGACCCTCTTTTCACCGACCAGTCGGTCGATGCCGATGTTCACGGAGCTGAACAGGACCTCCGCGGTCATGTGGTCGCCGTCGGGGCGGGCGAAGATGTACCCCTCGGCATCCCAGGTGCGAAACAGCAACTCGTAGCCCAATACGACCATCGAACGGTCGAAAATGGGCTGACGGCCCACCACCACGTCAAGCGCAGCCACGGATAGTCACCTCCCTACCACCAAGAGTGTAGGAGAACCGACCGCGATACTGGCGGCACTTGGGCCGAAAAGCCCAGGTCAGTCGATAATGTCGATCTTGGAGGGGCCGAAGACCACAAGGTGGTCCAGAACGGGCGACGGGTCTCCCGACCAGTCCAGGTCCGCCAGCTGGGCCCTGCTCCGTCGGCCGAGCCTCCAGCGGAAGGCCTGGTAGCGGTTGGTTCTGAGCACCAGCTGCGCCCCTGGCTCTGAGTCGCCTTCGGGCCCTTCGTCGGGTCCCACCTCGAACTCCTCGTCCTCTACGACAACGCGGACGGGAACGGGTGGATCCAGCCACCGGATCAGCCGTGAGGACCCCAGGCGGACCACTTCCGTGTCGCGGGCTCCCGGCTCGGAGACCGCCCCTCGTATGTCCTGCTCGTGGGTTGCGACGTCCAGCACAGCCGGCCAGACCTCGAGTTGGGCGATCAACGCCTCGAACCGCGGCCCGAGCTCGGTCAAGGTGTCGAGGATCGCGGTCTGGCCCCTGCCCTCGAACCGTGCCACCTGGGCGGCGGTCTCTTCGTCCGACGGTGGCCCTGTCAACCGGCCGGCCAAAACGTCTTCCGCGACGGCAGCGAGGTGAGCCGTGACGTCGCGGACGGACCAACCGGGACAGCAGGGAACTTGTGTGGCGAGTGCGGAGTCGTCGAGCTCGTTCACAAAGGACGTGAGTCGCTCGCGGGTCTCCCGGTACATCGCGCCGAGATCGGGGGCATCCTCATCGCTCATGCGCGCATCCTAGGTTCCGACAAGTCGCGGCCGAAGAAGCGTCTTGTCAGAGGACGAGCTGTGTCACAGAACGAGCTCTGTCACAGAACGAGCTCTGTCACAGAACGAGCTCTGCCATCATCCGCAAAGTCTCGGGGCTTCCTGAGACCATGAGAGTCGTCGCCATGGACGCGCGCCACGCGTCGAGCTCGTCGGCGATCTTCGATCGGCTGCCCACTAGCGCGATCTTCTCGACCATCCCAGTAGGAACGGCAGCCGCAGCCTCGTCCTTTCGGCCCTCGAGATAGAGGTCCTGGATCTTGTGCGCCTCTGCCTCGAAACCCATCCGCACGAAGACGTCGAAATGGAAGTTCATCTCTTTCGCACCCATGCCACCGATATAAAGGGCCAGCATCGGTCGAAGGAAGTCCGCAGCTCGCTCGGCGTCGTCGTCGACCACGACAGGGCAGAACGCGATGACTTCGAAATCATCGGCCGTGCACCGGGCGCCCGGGCGGGAGAATCCTTCCGCCAAAGAGGTCTCGAACTCTCCCATGTGATGCGGTGAGAAGAAGATAGGAAACCATCCGTCGGCTATCTCGGCTGCGAGCGCTACGTTCTTCGGGCCTTCTGCTCCGAGCACGATCGGAATGTCTTCTCGCAGCGGGTGCACGATCGATTTGAGCGGCTTGCCGAGATGCGTTCCTCCCGGGAACGGGAGCGGGTAGTGCGGACCTTCGCTCGTCACGGGCTCGCGGCGCGCGACCACTTCGCGCACGATCGAGACGTACTCGCGGGTCCGGGCAAGGGGCTTCGGGAACGACTGGCCGTACCACCCTTCGACGACCTGGGGCCCCGACACCCCGAGCCCGAGGACGAGGCGCCCGCCAGAGAGATGGTCGAGCGTGACGGCGGCCATTCCCATGGCGGTCGGGGTGCGCGCCGAGAGCTGGCACAGAGCGGTGCCCAAGCGGACCCGGCTCGTTCGCGATCCCCACCAAGCGAGCGGCGTGAGTGCGTCAGAGCCGTAGGCTTCGGCGGTCCAGACAGAGTCGAACCCGAGGCGTTCAGCTTCAGCGACCAGCTCGGGAGCGTTGACAGGCGGCGCGGCGCCCCAATATCCCAACTGCAGGCC
>DASPVS010000158.1:0-12239 GCA_035622235.1 Acidimicrobiales bacterium
ATGGAGCGGCTCCGGGACACAGAGCATCGAGTCGAGCGCTCGCCTTGGTCACGAGTTGCGCCTTCGCACCGTTGCTCTCGAACAGCTGCTCGTAGGCCGAATCGAGGTTGTCGATCCTCGTCTGGAGCACTTTGTCAGTGGTATGGAGTTCGCGAAGAGGGCCGATCTGGGCCTCCGCATAGCCGACGGGGTCGGCCGCAGGGTCGGGGCCGTCGGAGAGGACCGCGCTCACGTCTGCACAGGTCCGGTCTGTCTCGCTGTAGGACCGAGAGGAGCTCGGGGACGCGCAAGCCCCCAGCAGAACAGCACTACAGGCAAGGGCTCCGATGGCCGAGGTGGCGACTCGAATCCGGCGTCGATGACCCGAACGCCTTTTGTGCATCCCGTAGCTCCTTAGGGAAGGCTGATCTACGAAGTTAGGCTACCCTAATACTACGCGGCCTTCCCGTCGAGCCCGGCCCATTTCAAGCGACCGAGGTCGTCGGTTCAGCAGGCAAGCGCCGGAGGCGAGCAGGGCGGCGGGTGGGTACCAGGAGGGGAGAGGTCGGCAGTCAGGGCGGGGGGTCTCAGGGCCAGGCGGCGGATCCAAAGCCCGAGACGCATCCCCGCCCACACCCGAGAAGGTGGCGGGAACCTTGCCCAGGTGCCTCCACTCAGCGTAACGAGCGGCTGGCCAAAAGCAACCGTGGGCCCGTCGACCGCGACTACGCGTTCAGCACGTCCGCCACGCCGGTCCTGCGAACCTGTTGCGTCCACTCGGGGTCGAGCTCGAAGAACTGCTCCGCCAACGCCTCGAGGGCTAGCCCGAACAACGTCCACTCTTGTTCCTCTCCATGCGGCCCGGTGCTCCGGCGGATACCGCTCATCTGCGCGGCATCCACACGATCCCGTAACGCGCAACCCTCGGCGAGCGCGGCCGCAGCGATCGTGAACTGTCGAACCGTGAGTCCAGGACGCGCCTTGTAGCCCGTGAAGTCCATACCAGCCTGATAGATGCTCTCCATTCGGGCGGTGACGGCGTGGTAGGCGCGCTCGAGTGCTCGCTCGACTTGCTGACGGCGCTCAGGGGCTGCACCCACAGCGGTAACTGCCCAAATCCCTATCCAAAGGGTCCAATCCGTCGACCCACGCAGTGCCTTGGTGTTCGAGGCGGCTGAGACGCGGCAAACCTCGTGCATGGTCCATCTCCTCGATTCGAGAGACGACGGATCCATATTTGCGAGTATCGGGCCGATGTTCTCCATCGTTTGCCCGATCTCTGCAGCGCTGTCATCGGATGCGATCGTTGCGAGCACTTCGGTCTGGAACTCGAATTGGTTCTTCCAGACTCTTCCGATCACGGACGCATTAGTCACTCGCCTGCCGGTCTCAGCTTCGACGCGCTCAGAAACGCGCTTGAAGGTCAGTGACTCTGCTCCGGTACCGAGCCCTTGCTCTCGCAGAATTTGCTTGCCGGTCTCGACGAACAGGTTGCGAAGCTCTTCCCGGCTTATTTGGCGCCGGCGAATCTCGCCTGTCCCCTGCTTTCCACTACCACTCACGGTTCGACGCTCTGCGTTCACCGCGAAGAGGCGGAGCCCCCCGGATAGCTTCGCCGACCGGGGGGACACCTCCGCTCGATCCGGCGCAGGGCGACGGGGGGGCCGAGAGCCTGCGTCGGACCTCGCGCGAGAACCCCAATCGAACCGCCGTCCTTGTGCTGTCAACAATGTGAGCAGACCTTGCCGTCGGTCCGCCGGTTCCGCCTGGTTCCCGCGAGTCACGAGGATACGAAGTGCAACTGCGAGTTGCAAGTGAGCAGGCAGGCGGCTCGTGGGGCCATTTCAAGGTGCCCCGCGAGGAGCCGCTTCGCCGTCGCACCAGCCCTGTAGCACAATGAGGCTGCGAACTCGGTGGCAGGGGATCAGTTGAGTCAGGGGCGTAGCGCGAGCCAGACCAGCAACGGGGGACGCCCGTTGCGCCACACCCGGGAGGAGCTGCGGGCCCTCTTGCTCGAAGCGGGTCGCGAGATCCTGAGTGAGGAGGGTCTGCAGAGCGGGTCGGTCAACCTCACCTTCAAGCGCGTTTTCGACCGAGTGGAGTCAACGACGGGTCTGCAGGTCACCAACGCATCTGTGATCAAGCGGATCTGGGACAACCAAGCCGATTTCCAGGCTGACGTGCTCATGATGATCGCCAACGACACGTCTCGACCTGAAGTGGACCGCACGTTCGCGGCGCTGATCTCATTGCTCGATGGGGCGGATCTCTCGACTCCGGAGTCCCGCTCATGGTTGGTCCAGCAAGTGTGTCGAGTGGGTGCCAATGCCAACAGTGTCGCTATCGCCGAGTCGACCAACTTTTCGCTCTGGATGAGCGTCGTCGCATCGGCCACAACGGCCCCCGCAGACCAGCAACCGCGGCTCCAGCGCGCCATTCTCGAGGGTTACGAGGCAGCGGCGAAGTTCTGGGAAGGAGCTTTCGGCGCACTCTCAGAGATCGTCGGAATGCGGATCAGGTCACCATGGACCTTCTCGCAGTTCGTGACTTCGGTCACCGCTCTGACCGAGGGCTTCTCCATCCGGCAACGCCTCGAGGGCCACGAATGGGTCAGCCGGCCGACCGGACGGAACGGAGAGGAACAAGAGTGGACGCTCTTCGCAGTCGCACTCGAAGCCCTGGTACACCAGTTCTTCGAACCTGACCCAGCCTTCGGAGCTCGGTAGACGCCGGCGACACGTACGGCGCTTGCAACTCTAAGTTGCAATCTCTATCGTGTGCCCCAGGTGGGAATCGGATAGCAACGGCGGGCCGGCGGCAGGGAGCCGCAACCGCCGCCGAAAAGGCCTTTCGGCGGCGGTTTGACGTCGGTTTCTCACCAGTTCGTGCAGGCCCTGGCCCCCCACCGCCTGCACCGAACGGAGTGGGGTTCCCCGATGGTCCGCGTGGGGAGCCCCACTTTGTCCGACCTCAACAGCGCGGCGCCGACGCTCGTTCGTTTCATCAAATGTCTCCAAAGCCGCGGGCGGGGGACTCGCTCGAGAAGTCCATAAGCTTTGACGGGCTACGTACTTCGAAAGTGTGCACCCGTGATGAACCCGCAACCTTGGCAATCCGAGGAAGTTGCAGATTGGGAACGTCGCGGCGAGTACCGCAACCTTCTTGGTTGGACCATTTTCACGCTCGATATCCCTGCAGAAGTGGGACAAGACAATGATCCGCTGCTCGTGCTGCACGGATTTCCTACGTCCTCGTTCGACTTCCACCAAGTTGCCGCGCAACTCGCGAAATCCCGACGTCTTCTCCTAATAGACATGCTCGGATTCGGCTTGTCTGAAAAACCGGATATTCGGTACAGAATCGAGTTGCAGGCCGACATCGTCCAGGCGTTCATGGCCGAGGTTGCAATCTCCAGACTCGCGCTGCTCACCCACGACATGGGAGACACGGTGGGAGGGGAGCTTCTTGCCCGAAACATGGAGGGTCGTTGGCCGGTCGAAGTGACGGCGCGAGTCGTAACAAACGGCAGCATCTACATCGAGATGGCGCAGCTGACGGACGGGCAGAAATTCCTTCTCGATCTTCCGGACGAGCGTTTGGCCGACGGGGCGACGATCGGTGCCGCTACCACCGAAGGGGCTCTTAAGGCGACATTCAGCCCACGATCATCGGTCGACGCGGCAGAGTTGAGCGCTGCATGGGAACTGATCTCCAATCGACAAGGACACCTTCTCCTACCCAGAACGATTCGGTACATCGAAGACCGGCGGCGAAATCAGGACCGTTATACAGGTGCAATCGAGGACCATCCCGCCACCCTGTCGATCATCTGGGGTACCGACGACCCGATCGCCGTGAGCGATATGGCGACGAGATTGAGCAAGGCGAGATCGGACTCCAATTTGAAGCGGCTCGAGAACGTCGGGCATTACCCGATGCTCGAGTCACCGGACCTCTTTGCAGAGGCGGTCTCGGACTTCCTCTCATCGAAGATCTCGTGACGAGGGACGTGGCTCTGGATTCGTCCGGGCTCAGAGGTCAGTCAGTCAGTGGCTCATGAAGCTCGTCGGCCACAACCGAAGGATGATTACGTCCTCTGCGCCGCCGGTCAGAAGACCGCGTCTCGGACAAGCTCCACATCGCGTGTGCCTTTGCAGTGGGTATGACCGGTATGGCGTCCTCTCCGCGCTCACCGCTCACGACGAAGAGAAGGGGGTCGTCCGGATCCTGCCTAACGAACAGCCGGGCGAACCCTGAGCGCCGGGTTCCCTTCCTCACCGCCGACCGCCATCCCCGGCACCCGGATTGGTTCGGGCTGTCCGATCCTGGGTGGAAGTCCTCGCCGCACTCCTCATGAACCCAGCATCATGGCGAAACCTTGGAGTTTTGCTGGTGATTCCTGTGAGTCAGCTGTGGTTCAGCTGTGGCGGAGCTCATAGCGTCACCGACGAAGGCGCGACCTACCCGGCTTCCCGGCGCCAACCGGAACGAAGGGAGACGAGGGCTAAGTGCGGCGCTTCACGCCACCGTGGGCACGCGGCCGCCCAAGGTCAAGTGTCCGGCAGGTCGAGTTGCCCGATGGGTCGAGATGCCCGATGGGTCGAGTTGTCGGAAGGTCGGTGTCCGGTTGGGTGGAGTTGTCGGGTGGTCGGTGGCAGTGATCCGCTCAGTGAGCCGACCCGCGACCGCGGCTGTTTCGACGGCGACGCTCCTTGGTGTGACCGGGGTTGTGTGACTTCGGATTGTCAACCGCCCCCCCACTTCTGGCGTTGCGGTACTTGCGTTGACCTCCGTAACCACCGATGACGATCACGAGCAGGCCGATCGCGAGTATGAACCAGATGAACACGGCTGACGTCCTCCCTCGAGTGGGCGAAGGGTTCTCCCTCCGGGCTAACCGCTAGACGGAGACGCGTGCTCGGCCTGATGAGCGTCGATCGCTTGGATGAGCTTGTCGACTTCCTCGCTGGAGCCGTTACCTCGCTGAGCGGCGTATGTCGCTGCGCCGAGGTCACGGTAAAGGCCGTCGAGCACCTTCTTCTGCTGGAGCTCGTCGAGCTTCGCTTGCCCTTGGGCTACACCCTGTTTGCTCTTTTCGGCCAACTGTGAGGCCTGGTCCTTCACTTTGTCCATCAGTCCCATCACGATCCTCCTTCGGAAGCGGGCCGATGTTGATCGTCGTCGATCGCGATCGCCGGGGGGGCTGCTCGGTCACCTGCCCAAGTTGAACTCGACGACGGTGACATCGTAGGGCGACGTCCGAAGGCTGTCTTCTCGACGAGCTCAGCGTTCGACACGCAGGACTGCTGTGCTTGCGTGTACAGAGCAATTCAGAACACCCGAATCGAAGGACCAGCTGTCAGCGCCGGAAACCGAGCCAGGCGGAGATTCCAGCCATGTACGGAACTCGAACGAGAACGGCCGAGCAGCTTCGATCTCGACAGTGGAGCATCGCCCGTCGTCTTCGCTCCGTGCTGAGACGTGCGGACCTAGCTCGCCAGTCCAACTGACCTTCGTCCCCGAAAGGATGCCGAAGGGAAAGGCGAACAACGCGCGCCGATCGTCAAGCACGCGTGCGTACGGACTCAGGCTCTGCACATCGTCGTGCAAAAGGCAAAGAACCGCTCCGCCCCGAACGAATACGGGGATGTCGTCGGGCCCAACCGCAATGTCTTGGTCTGACGGGCCGTCGAAACATCGGCGTGGATCGAAGAGGTCGACCCACCGCCCTTCAGGAAAAACGACAGACCTCTTGGCACAACTCGGCTCCAAGATCGGTGCCACCAGAAGGTCAGGACCGAACAGGTACTGATCCTCGGCCACGATTTCGGGGAAGGCAAGCTCCATTGCGCACATGATCGGACGCCCTGTGCGCCTGTAAGAAGCGTGAGCAGCCATCAGGTAGTCGTTTAGGCGCGTATGCCAACTAGCGAATCGCCGCCACGTAGGTAATACGTCGTCGTCCCAAATTTGCGGACGCCTGTACGGCGGGAGCTCGATACCGCCCGACTTGGTCCTCATCACAGGGCTAAAAGCCGAGAACTGAATCCATCTCCTCAACAGATCGGGCGTAAGGCGATCCTGGGTCGAGAAGAATCCTCCGGTGTCACTTCCCCACATGGCGACACCGCTCGCTCCCATCGACAGCCCTTCGATCATCGCGCTGCGAAGACCATCGAATCCCCACGAGGTCGTCGGATCGCCTCCCCAGACGATCGGAGCCACCGCAGCGGTGCCGGTCCAGCCCGAACGCACGAAACGGGCGAGCCTTCGCGCAGAGCGCCGTTCGAGCCTTGCCGCCACTTCCGATGCCGCCGCGTGATAGTCGCTCGGATAGCGGTTGTGCAGTGCAGGGCCCGTCGACTCGTCTCCGGCGACGGCGTCCAAGGGTGTGTACTCGCCGAAGTCCTCCATCCAGCCGTCGTATCCGGCGTCCACGATCCTCGCTGCGATCTCACCCCACGTCAGTGTCGCCGTCGGGCTTGTGAAGTCGTATTGCGATTCGTCGGTGTGGGGCGGCACCCTGCCACCTGCGTAAGCCCGGAAGACATACGCGTTGCCCGACGAGTCACGCTGGAGAGAGGTTGTACGAACAGCTCGCTCAAAGGCCTCGGGATAATCACAGCTGACCAGCGGGTTGATGTAACTCAACGCGGCCAACCCGTTCGAATGAAAAAGATCTGTCCGGGCCGATTCTCCCGCTTCATGTCCGCGGTCTTCTCCCATTGGAAGATAACGGCAGTGGGTCTCCGCGGCCGATATCGCAGTGCCGAGCAACGCATCGAGTTGTCGCCGTTCTTCCTCGATGGGAACGTGATTTTCATGCCCTGTCTGAAACCAGGGTCCGAAGAACCACCTTTCCGGCTCTGATTGACGACCCGTAGCTGCCGTCATTCGCTCCAACGCTTCGAGAGGCGTCGTTCCGGCGAAGATCCGGTAGCGCAGCGCGGCGGATTCCACCTCGATGCTCCAACGATCTTCGCTATCTGTACGGAAGCGTTCGTAACTCACCTCGTCGTTGTCGATGAGCACTCCGTAACCGTTCGTCGATAGGACCCACGGCATCGGAAAGTAGGTGGCGTCCTGCCGTTCTCTTACGCCCCAGGGAGGCACGGTGTCCGTGAGGAATTGATACTCGTGAGGTTGGAATGGTCCCTCTCCCACGTAATTCTCTATGACCCCTTTTTTCAAACAGTGCGTGTGCGAGCGCTCCCCGAACCCGAGAAACCGCTCTCCGCTTTTCGCTTCCAAACACTGCGTGACAGCGCCCGCACCGGGGCCTTGCACGTTGACCGAGATCGTTCCCTCATCGACCAAGCGAACGGTTATGAGCAAACTCGTTCCTTCGTGGCTCGAAGCATCTTCATTGAGAGAGACGCTGTACGAATCCTCACGAACCTGTTCGTCCTGAATCGATTTCGGCCACCGCCATCCCGTCCACGGAGAATCGCCATGAAAGTTGCGGACCGCTTTTCCGTCCCACGGCAGGCCTAGGCGGTATCCAGGCGCGTCGAGGCTCACACCTGGGACGACAGACAACCCCCACGGATCGTACGACACGGAGACGCTGACATTTGGCGACTCGAGGACTACCTCACCTCGATCACGCGGGTGGTCCGGCGGAAGACCGCTCATTTGCATATCAAAAATGCGAGGCTAGACAACTGAGTCGAAATGTCGAATCGTTCGGGGGTCACGTCCAAGATGCAGAGCGCCCGTCGTGTTCACGGTCGGGCAACGACGGCCTTAGTAAGCGGTGGCGCATAGGCCGAAGGGTCTGGCTCGGGAACCGGATCCGACAAGTTTGGCACGACCTTTTCCTGGCGTTGACGACGACGCCGACGTCATCTTTCCCCCGCAGGCGACAAGGTCGATCTTCGGCCGTGACCGACAACGACACGAAAGGACGGCTGTACAGTCGTGACGTGCCTCAGTCGTCGAATGTGCAACTTTTCGCGGTGTACCTGGGTGGGGATCCTGCTCCAGGGCGTCTCGGAGAAGACCACGAGGTCGTTCTCGTCGTCGCGAGCGATGTGAGGGAAGCTCGTAAGGCGTCCAAGGCGAAGTGGACGGGTCTCGGGAGACCGCACGTCGACGGTGTCAAACTGCTGCGAGTCGTTGACGGCTTCCGCGTGATCCTCGAGCCGACGGATGAAGCGGAGTCGAACGTGATCGACACGACGTACGAGCCGAGCGACGAAACTTCTCTCGCCTGACCTGGCAGGATTGCCACCTCGTTACAATTGGTGATGCCGTCAGCCAGTTCCCGGGTGGACAATAGGCGGACGCAAAAGACCTCTCACGTGTCCGGGAATGCGTCTGTGAAACTGGGGGACGAAATGACGAGGTTCGGGTTGATTTTGATCGCGGGCCTGGCTCTTCTGAGCCTGCCCGTCGCAACGGGCTCGGCGGCAGCGGTCAGCCCTGCGTCGAGCTACACCTGCTCCGGCGGCAACATCCCACCGGGAACCTACGCTTCGGTGAACGTTACGGGCGTTTGTTTCTTTCCCTCGGGATCGCTCGTAGTAGAGGGCGATGTGACAGTCGAAGCTAACTCGCTGTTGGACGCGGCATCACCAGCGCCATCCCAACCACTCCCGGGCATCGTCACGGTCGACGGCAACACGGTTGTGGAGCAGGGAGGCGTCCTTCTCTTGGGTTGCAACGCGGCGTTCGTCTGTCCGTCGGCCACCACCGCTGGGCTCGACCTCGTGAAGGGGAGCGTGCGTGCCAACGGCGCTCTCGGTGTCATAGTCCACGCGATCACGGTCGAAGGGAGTGTCTCCCTCGTCGGGGGCGGAGGCGGGACCCAAGGCCCACCGAGTTCTGGCATTTGTGATTCGACGCCGATTCCGAGCCTCTGGGCGGCCGACCCGACGCTCGACAGTTTATTCGGGCTGGGACAGCCGACGCCCGTTTACAGCGACTTCGAGGACAACACGATCGATCACAGCCTCTACATCGACAAGCTCCACACCTGCTGGTTCGGCGCACTACGCAATAAAGTGGCAGGAAACATGACAAACGTGAACGGCCGCTTCGGCGACCCCGATGCGGACGAAGTGGACGCCAACGTTGTCAGCGGCAATTTCGCCTGCAGCGGGAACAAACCGGCGGTCCAGTTCGGGGACTCGGGCGCAGCACCGAACTCAGTCGCGGGACACGCCAGCGGTCAATGCGGTTTCAAGGTCGTTCTGTACGACGAGTCATACGAGGGTGGGACGTATCAGCACATCTCCGTAAAGAGCTGACCTCTTCCAGAACCATTGACCCTCTTCCGCCATTAGGGACCCTCTTCCGGGGTTAAAGGTCGAAACGTCGTTGTCTTAGGCGGAAGCTGGTTGGGCTCAAGTGGAAAGGATCTTGGCCTTCTCGGAAGCGAACTCCTCGTCGGTGAGGATTCCCTGTTCCTTCAAGTCTCCGAGCTGTTTCAGCTGATCGATCTTCGAGGGCTCGGGTGCGGCGGACGCGGCGGGTGCAGGTGCTTGGGCTGCCATCTGTCGGTCGTAGGACTGCTGCTGTTGGGCGTAGATGGACGCATCGCGGTCAGCGAACTTCTCGGCCTGGCGGCGTTGCACCCGCCCTGCCACACCAGCGGCTGTGCCGGCGACTACCGCCGTGCGCGCAACTCCTCTTAAAAGTCCCGGCATTGTCGACCTCCTCAGCTAGTCGTTTCGAGAGCTTCAAGCGCGTCCATCACATCCTGAGCCGGTATCCGTGCGCTCGCTATCACCTCGGCTCCAGCTCGCCGCGCGGCCGCCACAAACGGAATGGCCCAGGTGTTCTCGTAAACGATCAGAGCGGCGACGGTCCCGGGTTCCATCGCACTTGCCGCTTCTGCAATATCGTCGTCTCCGAGCAAGCCAGATCTGGCGCCGGCGAACACCTGGAAGCTCCCGACATCGTCTGCCGAAAGGTCCGTCAGGTTGACCCCGGAGAACGAACCGTCCGCTTCCTTGACGACGACGAGAGCGTCGAACACGCGGACGATGCCACGATCGACTAGGTCCATCAGGGCGTCAGCGACTTCACCTTTAAGATTCTTGCCCTGAAACTCCAGCAGCAGGAAGTCGATCGGTCCATGAACGTCGCTGTCGCTCATGTGGTTCCTCCTATGTACCGTCGGAGCCTCGACGATCCGGTCGCGCCATCGAAGCAAGTGTGCAGCACTTTCAGCTGCGAACCTATCAACCTGCCTGGCCTGCGGCAAAGGCCCGCCGATCGAGCAGTCGTCCGTATGGGCCGGACAAAAGATCGGGTCGGGTCCCTTGAAGCGGACGCTCTAGGAGCGGCCGAGCCCTCCCGCTTCCCCCCGTGAAATCTACCTTGGCTCTCCTTGGTGAGATCTACCTTGGTCTTTACTGAGACCTTGGAAACTCTGAATCAGAGCATCGCATGAGCTTCGCAGAGGAGGGAACGAGGGCGCCGCGACATGCGGGCATCGTCGCCCGGACTCGAACCCTGATTCGCGCAATCGACGAGGGAGACGACTCAACTGTCGAACGGGCGGTGATGGAGTTCAGCAAATCTCGACGACTGTTGGCCCCCCTCGCTCTCCTCGTCGGCGCGTTCGGCATGCTCTTCCAAGCTGTGAAATTGCTCGTCAGCAACTGGCGTCTGACCCTCATCGAGATACTGCCGGCGATGTGGATCTGGCTGGCAATGCTCGATCTCAAGGCTCACGCGTTTCGGGGAAGGTCGTTCCACATCATCGAAGGGCCAATCTTGATTCCCGTGATCGCCGCGATCACACTGATCACCGCTGGCGGCTTCTATCTGAACGCCGTGTTCGCCTTCGCGGTTTCCGGGTCAGGTAAGCCCGAGATCCGACCCGCTTTCGCTCAGGCCAGGGAACATCTCTCGACAATCCTCGTCTGGGGAGTCTTCACCGGCATCGCTCTCGGCGTGTCAACGACCGTCTTCCCGCGATGGGATAAATGGTGGTTCCTGATCTCACTGAGCATCATCGTGGGCTTCATGATGTGGGCGTACGTTGCAGTGCCATCACGCATCGTCGGAGTGGACACAAGGACCGGATCTAGACGCGACAGGTTGTCAGCCTCGGTGATCGCTGCCGTCGTCGGGGCAGCCGTCTGCTCCCCGCCATACGCACTGGGACGCGGCGGAGTTCTCCTTCTCGGTTCCAGTCATTTGTTCGTCCTGGGAATTGCGATGATCGCTATCGGAGTCACCCTTCAAGCTGGAACGTCTGGTGCGGTGAAGGCGGTCAAAATGGGCGCCAAGTTGTCAATCGGCCGGGCAACGGACGGCTCCGAATCCGCTGCCTGACCGAATCGGATATCACATGTCCTGTCGCGAAGTAGCAATTTCGTTATGCGATTCCAACAGCTTGGTATGGCGCCCCCAACAGACTCAGCTGCGATACCGTCGTCTGCGGAGGTTTGATTCTGCCGAGCTCGTGGATCGTAGTAATCGGAATGCATCGGAGCGGGACCTCCGCGATCGCGGGTGTCCTAGGTGCTCTAGGCCTGTCGCTGCCCGTAGATCTCATGACCGGCGGTGAAGACAATCCCGCCCACAACGAAAGCTGGAAACTCTCTGCGATAAACGATGCGCTACTAGGCATTCTCGGCGGGAGCTGGGACGATCCCCCGCAATTCGAACCAGGCTGGGAGCGGCGGCCGGACCTGATCGCGACGACAGAGACTGTCGCTTCAGCTGTCGCCGCGGCTTTTCCCATGCCCGATCCGGCGGTGTGGAAGGACCCGAGGACCTCTCTTCTGTTCCCTTACTGGCGGTCGGTCCTGTCCCGGATAGACGGCGTCGTCCTCGTTTGGCGATCGCCGCTGGCCGTGGTCCGTTCACTCCAACGACGCAACGACATGAGTGAGGAGAAAGGTTTCGAACTGTGGAGGCGCTACAACACGAGCGCTCTCGGTGCCATCGAGGGCACCAACTCCTTCGTGATCGAATACGACAGCGCCGTGGACGATCCCCTCGGGACGACGAGGTCTCTCAGCAGATGGCTATCGCGCACCATGCGAGAGATCGAACACCGCGAGACGACCGTAGAGGCGGCTTCTCGAATGATCTCAGCAGGATTGCGCAACCACGAACGGTCCGTCCGTTCTCAGGACTCACCGTGTGACGCATTGACCACCGAACTCAGTGACTTGAGCGGTCGCGGCCAAGGTCTCCATCTGTCAAGCTGAGGCACGAACTGTCCAGATGACTTGCCGGCAGTAAAGCGGGCGCGGCGGACTGTGAGCTGTCTCGCCGGGGTTCGAAGTGGTCGCAAG
>DASPVS010000159.1:0-6769 GCA_035622235.1 Acidimicrobiales bacterium
GGTGAAAAGAACCACTGCGAGCGCAAAGAGGGCGACGAAGACCACTCCCGCTCCCCACCCCGACATCGCACTGCGCAACGGATGCCCGACCGCCGAGCCGATCCAGCCTCCAGCTCCTTGGAGCCGCGACCACTGCGAAGTGCGCGGCGAACCCCCGGCGAGCTCTGCTAGACCGGCGATGGAGACGAGAGCGAGTCCCAGCCCTAGAACCGTGCGTGCAGGCTCGCGGCGACCACGGCCAACCACGATCAGGACCCCCGCGGCACAGAGCGCGGGCGGAACCAGGTACCTGGCTACTCCGAGCACGATCCCAAAGGCGTGACGGAGACTGCCGCCGCTCGGGCCGAGCGCATTCGCGTAGAGCGCTAAACCGGCGAGCACGCCCGAAGTCACGAGCACGAGCGCCCAGACGTCGTCCGCGTGCGAGCTCAGCACCGCCCAGGCCGACTCGACCAGATCCGGTCCTACGTTCTTGGGCTCTCCTCGCCTCGTCGACGACTTGGTGGGTCTGAGCGCCCCACCGGAGCCACCCGAGGAGCGGGACGATCGCGAAGATGCCCGGGTGGAAGAAGAGCTCCGACCGGTGGAGCCTCTGGAGCCTCGGGAACCTCGGGACTTCGTCCCGGCACCGCGGGACGTGGGGCGGGCGCGCGAAGGACCACGCTTGGTCGTGACCACAATGGCCACAACCGTAACATCAGCCACAACAAGGAGCGGGCACCGAGACCCGGGTGCCGAGACCGGAGCTCTTTGTCGGGCCCCCTCAGACGGTGACGACGATCGGGACGATCATCGGCCTTCTGCGCGTGCGTTCCTGGACCAGCCTGCCGAGAGCTTTGCGAGCGTGACGGCGAAGCGTGTCCTGTTCGATGGCTCCGTCCGACAGAGCCTCCTCGAGCGACTTGCGCACCGCCTCGGCGGCGTCTCCTATCAGGTCCTCTGCTTCGGTCGCGTGCACCCAGCCGCGTGTGATTATCTCGGGCTCCGCGACGAGCTCGCGCGCGTGCACGTCGACGGTGGCTACGACGACGACGACTCCTTCTTCTGCGAGCGCCCGGCGATCCCGCAACACACCATGGCCGACGTCTCCGACGGTTCCGTCCACGTAGAGGAAACCGGCGGGAACCGCAGTCGTGCGGTGAATCCCCTCGTCGTCGACCTCCAGCGAATCTCCGTCTTCACAGAGGATGACCTTCTCCTCGGTCACCCCCATTCGCGTAGCGAGCTTCGCGTGGTTGACGAGGTGACGAAATTCTCCGTGCACCGGCACGAACCACTCGGGCCGTGCCACCGCCAGCAGGGTTTCGAGTTCTCCTTGTCGAGCGTGTCCGCTCACATGTACGGGCTCCACGCCGGTGTGGACCACCTCTGCACCGCGCCTGTGCAGACCGTCGATGACCCGTCCTACCGCCCATTCGTTACCGGGGATGGGGTGCGCGCTTATCACGACCACGTCTCCGGGTTTGAGCCGCAACCATTTGTTCTCGCCGGCGGCCATGAGAGCCAGAGCGGACAACGGCTCGCCCTGTGAGCCGGTCGACACCACGCACACCCTTCCGTCGTCGAGCGCGTCGATCTCCTCTATGTCCACGAACGCTTCGTCCGGAATCGAGAGCACTCCGAGCTTTCTCGCGAGCTCGACGTTCTTCGCCATGGAACGACCAAGGGTCGCCACTTTGCGTCCGGTCGAGATCGCTGCGTCGGCCACCTGTTGGATCCTGTGCACGTGGCTTGCGAAACACGTGACGACTATCCGCCGCCCAGGTCGAGCTTCGAAAACGCGCCGCAGCGTGGCGCCCACCTCCCGCTCCGAAGCTGTGTAGCCGGGCTCCTCGGCGTTCGTCGAGTCCGACATGAGAAGCCGGATGCCCGGGCCGTCGGACATGCTCCCGATCCGAGCCAGATCGGTGAGACGTCCGTCAACGGGAGTCAGATCGAGCTTGAAGTCGCCCGAGTGGAGGACGATTCCCTGGGAAGTGTGGAAGGCGACGGCGAAGCCATGCGGGACCGAATGTGTGACGGGTACGAACTCGACGTCGAACGGCCCGATACGCCGCCTTTCTCCGTCTTCCACCGGTATGAAGCGTGCCCTTTCGTTCGCGCCCGCCTCGTCGACGCGATGAGCTGCAAGCCCGAGCGTGAGAGCAGATCCGTAGACGGGCGCCGAAAGATCCCGCAAGAGGAAAGGCAGTCCGCCGGTGTGGTCTTCGTGACCGTGCGTGAGCACGACCGCGTCCACGCGACCGGCGTTTTCCCGTAGGTACGAAAGATCAGGAAGGACGAGATCGATGCCGGGCATGTCGGGATCGGGGAACATGACCCCACAATCGAGGACGACGATTCGGCCGCTCTGCTCGATGCACGCACAGTTCCGGCCGATCTCGCCGAGGCCGCCGAGGAATGAGATCCTGACAGGGTCAGCCAAGCTGTCTGACCGCCGCCTCGCCAGGCCCGGCGTTCGCAGAGGATGGCTCTTTGCCTGCGGCTGCGAGCAGGCGACGGGCATCCTCCTCGAGCTCCTTCGGCGCCACACCCATGGGCAGACGGCACTGCCCGGCAGGAAGGCCGAGCGCGCGGCACATGGCCTTGGCGGGAATCGGATTCGGGTTCGTCTCAGAGGACTGGAATGCGACCAGGTCCGCCAAACTTGCGTTCAGGTTGCGCGCGCGCTCGACGTCACCTGATCGGAACGCCGAGATCATCTCCCCGATCTCGTCTCCGATCCAATGTGACGCGACGCTGACCGCGCCGACAGCTCCGACCGAGAGAAGCGGCAACGTGAAGTGGTCGTCGCCGCTGTACAACTCGAAACCGGCCGGCGCGTCAGCTACCAGTCTCGCCGAGGCCACGACGTCGCCTGCGGCGTCTTTGACTCCGACGATGTTCGGGAGGCTTCGGGCCAGTCGCAGCATGGTGTCGCTCGAGATCTTGCGACCGGTTCGTGCCGGAATGTCGTAGAGCATCACGGGGAGCTCCGTTACCGACGCGACCGCTGCGAAGTGCTCGAAAATTCCTTGCTGGCTCGGACGGTTGTAATAAGGGGTCACGAGCAAGATGCCCGCGACACCGGCCTCGGTTGCCATCCTCGTGAGCTCCATCGAATGACGCGTGTCGCTCGTCCCGGTCCCGGCCACCACCGGCACGGTCACCGTCTGGCTCACCGCACGCCAGAGATCCGACATCTCCGCATCCGACAGGGCGGCGCCTTCCCCGGTGGTCCCAGCTATCACGAGTGCATCGCTGCCGTGTCCGGTGAGCCATCGCGACAACCGCACCGCCCCGTCGATGTCGAGGGAACCGTCGTCTTCGAACGGAGTGACCATCGCGGTCACCACCGCCCCGAACCGGCCGGCGCGATCGGCGTTGCCCATCCCCCCAGGCTATCCCCCGACCGACATCCCCACCGCGGACGACATACCCACCGCGAAAAGGTGCGCGTCCGGCCCGCGCGCTCAGACGTGTCTGGTGCCGGAAGAGGAACGCAGGTTCGCTAGGAGGCGACCGCTTCCGAAGAAGGTGTCGCCTGCAACGTGTCGTATTCCTCGCCGGTGTCGACCCAATCCTCGAACGCAATGCATCCGAGCTCGGTGAACCGCTCGCGGAGCCAGCCGTCGGCCGCGTCGAGCAACCCGAGCTTCTTGCAGTTGGGCACGATCTTGGAGAAGAGCATCGTCTGGAACATCTTCCGGTCGGGCACCTGCATGAGCACGGGCACCACCGATATCGGGTCGACACCGAGCCGCTCCCAGACCTCTTGCTGGAGGAACCTGTCGCGCATTCTCACAGCTGCCTCGAAGGCGAACTCCTGACGCTCGCGCAACTCGGCGGCGGAGAGCTGCTCGTAGTACTCCTGCAAGCTGAGCACACCGAATGCGACGTGGCGGGACTCGTCGGACATTACGTAGCGCAACAGTTGTTTGAGCAATGGCTCCTGTGTCATCTGATGCATGAAGCCGAAAGCAGCCAGTGCGAGACCTTCCACCATGATCTGCATACCCAGGTAGGTCATGTCCCAACGGCTGTCGGCGATGATGTCGTCGAGCAACAACCCGAGGTGCGCGTTTATCGGATAGTGGCCGGAAAGTTTGTCGTCGAGATACTTCGAAAAGACCTCGACGTGACGAGCTTCGTCGACCACCTGTGTCGCCGCGTAGTACTTGGCGTCTATCCAGGGAACGGACTCGACGATCTTGGCCGTGCACACGAGCGCTCCCTGCTCGCCGTGCATGAACTGTGACAGCGTCCAGTTCTGCGATTCGATGCCGAACTGGATCCACTCCCGTTCCGACCATTTCTCGAGAGGGGTGCCACTCACGTCCGTGCCTTCGGTGAAGCCGCCGTTGGCAACGGCGTTCGCGACGACTAGCGCTTCCTGGTCGACGTCGGTCTCCCACGGCAGGTCGGTTTGCGCGTTCCACTGGGCTCGCTTCGCCTTTTCGTAGAGCTTGTCCAGCTTCGCCCTCTGACCCTTTCCGTAGTCCCAGGTGAAAACCGTGTCGTAATCGGAGTGGACGGCATGGACGCCTTCGTCGGCGTCCCGGTTCACGACGGCCATGATCGCCTCGAGGTCATCGACTTCGTCGCGACCGATGATCTCCAGATTCTCACGCATATCGGTCATGAAATTCTCCCCTCGTTCGAAAGAGTCGATCGTTCAAAAAACTCTGCGGCGAGCGGCACATTCGACAACGCGTCCGCGCTGTCGACTCGCAGCGCTTCGATGCCGGGCATCACAAAGGTCCGGACGAGCCGTCTCACCGCCACCCGGTCCGCCAGATCGAAATGCTCGGACGGACAGGACAGGTAGGAGATGACGATCCTCACCGTCCACTGCGCGACCCTCTCCGCATCCTCGCCGGCGAGCCACCTCCGAAGGAACGGGGCTGCGAAGGCCGAAGCGGTTTCCAAAAGACCGTCCATGTGGTCGAACGCCAGATGGGGAAGCAGCACCTCCGGCTCGTTCGCGAGGACGTAGGAAAGTGCCTCGTGCGCAGCGATCGTCCCTGCGGCGTCGACGATGCCGGAGACGAGGACGTCTTCGAGGCTGGTCGCCTCTCCCATCGAGACACCGAGCGAGCTGAAGAGCCGAGCCGTCTCGGTTTCGACGACAGCGGCGAGTATGGCTTCCTTGCCGCCCGGGAACACCCTGTAGACGGTGGCCCTGCTGCATCCCGCGGTCCTCGCGACGTCGTCCACGGTCGGGCGAGAGGTCCCCTGGGAGGCGACGCATCGCAACGCCGCGTCCACGATGCGAACCCGCTGAGGCGTCCGATCCGCTCGCGCACCCACTCCCGCGACGGGTACTGGCACGGGCACGGGAGCCGAGCGCCCTCCACCTTCCAACAGAGCCAGCTGTGTCGCTCCCACTGATGAGACGTTATGGCTTTTGGTGTCTCATTGTCAACGCACCCCCGGCCGATCCGGCCCGGGGATTCCCGTCGCGCCGGCGAGCATCTCGGCCCGTACCAGCTGGGAGACCTGCGCGGGGTCGTCAAAGTCCCAACGACCCGGAGTGGCTATGTGGGAGAGGATCATGCGGGCGAGGAAGTCAGCTGCCTCGTGGACGTCGACCCCTTGCGCCAGACCGTGTTCTCGAAGGTAGGGCTCCAAGAACGAGCTGATCATCCCGAAGGTTCGATTCGACTCCACGGTGAGCTTCGGAAGCAGTACGTCGGGCTCGGTGCGGAGCACCATCTGGAGGACCTCGTGCTCCACTAGGGACCGCCGCGCGAAGGGAAGGCCTCGTTCGAGCACTTCTTCGATCGACGTCGCTCCGCTCACCTCTTCGTACAGCCGGATGAAAAAGGCCTGGTACTGCCAGGAGACGACCGCGTTGATGAGCTCCTCGCGGCCTCCGGGGAAATAGCGGTAGACCGTCGCACGCGACAGCCCCGCTTCGCGGGCTGCATCTTCGACAGTGGTCTTCGCGAGCCCCCAACGCGCCACGCACGTGTAGGTCGCTTCGACGATCCGCTGTCTGGTCGCGATGTCCACAAACCGCGACGCTACTCAGAGGTCACCTGTAGACCGGCTCGCTCGAACACAGCCCTAGTCCGGCTGGCCCCCGAGGCTCAAAATCCGAGCAGCACGTCCAAGCCGACGGTCAGCCCTCTTTGTCCGCTCACTGCTTTGACCGCCATGAGAACGCCCGGCATGAAAGAGGACCTGTCGTACGCGTCATGTCTAAGGGTGAGGCTCTGACCTACGGCACCAAGGATGACCTCTTGGTGAGCCACGAGCCCGGGAAGCCGGACCGAATGGATTCTCACGCCGCCGGGGCCCCTTGCACCTCGGCCACCGCTGATGACCTCTTTGGCGGTGCGGTCTGGGTGCCAGGAGCTCGAGCCCGATGCCAGACGAGCGCGACTGAGGCGTTGCGCCGTCTGTATCGCTGTGCCGGAAGGAGAATCGACCTTCCCGTCGTGGTGCAGCTCGATGACTTCGACCCCGTCCATGAAAGGTGCGGCGAGCTCGGCGAACCTCATCATGAGCACCGCGCCGATCGCGAAGTTGGGAGCGATTATGCAGTTGGCATCGGAAGCCGAGAACAGGTTTTCGAGCTCGGAAAGCTCGGTGGAGGAAATTCCCGTGGTGCCGACCACCGTGTGAACCCCGCTCTCGCTGCACCACGTCAGGTTTCCCATGACCTGATCCGCCACCGTGAAGTCGACCGCCACCTGTGCCCGGGCACTTTCCAGGTCGTCGAGCGCGCCGCTTATCTGAACTCCGCCGGCGTCCTCTCCGATCACTTGGCGCAGGTCGATGCCGG
>DASPVS010000160.1:0-6217 GCA_035622235.1 Acidimicrobiales bacterium
TCGGCTACTACAACGACCCCGAGAAGACCGCCAAGGTCTTCATAACCGTGGGTAGTAAGCGATACGTGATGCCGGGTGACTTCGCGACCGTGGAGGAGGACGGATCCATTACTCTTCTCGGAAGAGGTTCGATCTGCATCAACTCGGGTGGCGAGAAGATCTTCCCTGAAGAGGTGGAGGCGGTGGTCCGTTCGCATCCCGATGTCATGGACGCGATCGTCGTCGGCGCGCCGGACGAGCGTTGGGGACAGAGGGTCGCTGCGATCGTAGAAGTCCGCCAAGGACACGCGACCCCGGACCTGGAGGCGATCCAGGCCCACTGCCGGAACCACGTCGCTAGGTACAAGGTTCCGCGACAGCTGCACATAGTCGATCGGATCCAACGTTCGCCGGCGGGAAAGCCCGACTACCCGTGGGCGAACGCGCTCGTCACCTCGAACTCCGAAAGCGCGACCGGTCGGGCCAAGAGCCCCGCCGGTGGCTGAAGTCTCACGCCGTTGCCTCTAGATCTGCGCGAGTTGGTGCGAGACGGGAGGTCGGCCGTCCTCACCATGGAGCTCCAGCAAGGCGTGGTGGGTGACACCTCGACCTTTCCCGCTCTCGCCGCGGTCGTCCGGGAGCGCGGAGTGTTGGCCCAGACATCCCGCTTGTTGGACGTCGCGCGCTCTCGGGAAGTACCAGTGGTGCACTGCACCGCCGGTTTTCGCGCCGACCGAAGGGGTTCCCCGCTCAGCGCGCCTCTTATAAGTGCTGCGCTGCGGAAACCCGATCACATGGTGATTGGCACGAAGGCGGTCGAGTTGATGCCCGAGGTGGGTCCTGCACCAAGCGATCTGATATCCGAGCGGAGTCACGGGGTCTCGCCCTTCTCCGGCACGAACTTGGATGCCACCCTCCGTGCGTTCGACGTGGCGACCGTCATCGCCGTCGGTGTGTCGCTGAACTTGGCGATCCCCGGTTTGGCCATGGAGGCGGTCAATCTCGGTTATCGAGTCGTCATTCCGAGTGACGCGGTCGCGGGTGTGCCCGTGGACTACGCGGAGGCTCTTATCAAAAACACTCTCTCGTTGGTGGCAACGATCACGACGGTGGACGATCTGATACAGGTGCTCTGATACGCGCTCTCTGATACGCGCTCTCTGATACGCGCTCTCTGTTACGCGCCCTCCGTTAGCCGTTCTCTGTTAGCGGTTCTCTGTTAGCCGTTCTCCCGCGCGCTCGAGGAGTCGAGCCGGTCTAGCCGGTCGCCCGGACGCGGACCGCCGCCCGCTGCGCCCACCCCGGGGGGGCCGAGGGTGGCACAGGGGCGGCGATCCCACGAGCGTGGGCACTGGCGAGGACCCGCCGTGTCCAACCGCCCGGGCCACCGAGGTGGCTCTCGAAGGGTACGCGATAACCAGGTCACCTGCGAGGCTTTCCGTGGGCGTGGCGACGCAAAGTCGGTTTGAGGGCTCGATCCCACCTACGGGGTTTGATCGTGAATGGTGGTCCCTGGTGGCGCTTTTCCGGTCAAAGGGACCGGCGGCTCAGCGCTTAGTGCCCAATTGCGCTTCGCGCTGGCGCGTGGTGCTGTGCACCGGGTCCTTGTCAAATTGTGGGAGGACGTGCTTTCCAAACGTTGCCACTGCCTCCTCGCAGACTTCGATCGGCATCGAAGACGAGAGCATCCCGAAGCTCAGCTGGTCGGCTCCTATGTCTGCGAAGCGCTGCACCGAACGTGCGACCTCGTCAGGATCACCGATTGCAATCGCACCTTGCGCGACCTGCTGATCTATCTGCTCGACAGTCTGATCCGGGATCAGGTTCGGCCACTCGGGGATGCCGGGAGGACGGGGGAAGGTATCGAGATAACGGAACACCAGGCTCACGTGGTAGCCGGTATCCATGTTCGACGCGATCTGGCGCGCCCTCTGACCGTCCTCGAGGCACAACATCTGTGTGGTGACCATGATGTTGTTGTTCACGTATCCACCTACGGGATCACAATTCTCGATCGTCTTCTTGTACTGCTCGATGAGCGGAGCGAACGTCTCGGGTTTGCCGAAGGCGAAGCACAGAACTCCGAGGCCTTGTCGGGCCGCGATCTCGAAAGTGCCGGGGCTTCCGGCTGCTACCCACAACGGTGGATGGGGGTCGGTGTACGGCTTGGGCAGGACGTTACGGCTGGGCATCGAAAAGAAGCGTCCGTCGTAGGAGAATTCTTCGTCTCGCCACATCCTCACGATCTGGGGAAGGGTCTCCGCGACCATCTCCCGCGTGAGCTCCTGGTCGTTTATCCCGAAACCCTTTTGCTCCGTGGTCGAAGATCCGCGACCGGTCCCGAATTCAAACCTGCCTCCGGACAGGTGATCGAGCATCGCGACTCTCTCCGCGATCCGCGCCGGGTGGTTGGCGGGCGGGGTGATGTTGAAGATGCCCGAACCGATGTGGATGTTCTTCGTCTGGGCTGCCGCGAATGCCAGAAAGGACTCGCTGTCCGACAGATGCGAGTACTCAGTGAGGAAGTGGTGCTCCGAGGCCCACGTGTACTTGAATCCAGCGGCGTCGGCAGCCCGGATGAAGGCCAGCTCGTCCATGATGCGGTCGTGCTCGGCGTTGGCTCCATGAGCCTTTTTGTATTGGGGGGCCACGCAGGCGGCGTTGAAGATCCCAAACTCCATAAGGCCCGCTCCTCTCTGCCGGGCGAGGACGGTACCATGGTGCCCGCGAAAATGCAACGCGTTCCAATAATTCTAAAAATGTCCTGGTCACCGTCTTGACAGATACGGTCGCCGAGCTGCTCCTGTCCCGGGCCGAAGAGGACCGGATCGGTCTTCGAGACGGGGACGAATCGATGACATGGGCTGAGGTGGTCCGCGCCGGTGCTGCGCGGGCTACCTGGCTCGACACCTTGCGAAGGGACGGGCCCTTCCATGTGGCCACCTTGCTCGACAACACCGCCGAGCACGTCCTGTGGCTCGGGGGAGCGGCCCTTGCCGGAGCGGTAATCGTTGGCGGGAATCCGACTCACCGAGGACCGGACCTCGCGAGGGATCTGGCGCACACCCGATGCCAGTTGCTCGTGACCGACAGCGCGCACGTCGGCCTGGTGGACGGCCTCGACCTGGGTCAGCCGATCGGAGTCGGTTCGCCGGAGAACCCGCGCATCCTCGTCGTCGATGCGCCCGGCTACGCCGAGGCACTCTCACCATTCAGTCAGGCGGCGATTTCACCCTTCGCTGAGACAGAGCCATCAGATCCGCGACACACACGCGTCAAGCCGAATGATCTCGGTTACTTGATCTTCACCTCGGGGACGTCCGGCGCGCCGAAGGCGTGCCGATGCACCCAGGGAAGGCTCGCCTTCGTCGGAGCGGTCCTTGCGGACCGTTACAAGCTGGGTGGCGACGACTGCTGCTACGTGGCCATGCCTCTCTTTCATTCGAATGCGCTGATGGCGGGATGGGCACCCGCGCTCGCGGGGGGTGCCACGGTTGCGCTACCGACCGGCGGGAAGTTCTCGGCTTCAGGGTTCTTGGCGGACGTCCGGCGTCACCGCGTTACGTACTTCAACTACGTGGGAAAACCACTCGCGTACATTTTGGCGACTCCGGCGAAACCGGACGATGCCGAGAACCCCCTTCAAAACGTCTTCGGGAACGAGGCTTCGCAGCAGGACGTGGCGCGATTTGCCGAGAGATTCGGGTGTTCGGTTGCCGACAACTACGGCTCGACGGAGGGGGGTTTGGCACTTTCCAGAACTGCGGATACTCCGCCCTCCGCACTCGGGCCCGCCCCTCCGGACCTCGTCATAGTGAATGTGGATTCGGGTGAGGAATGCCCACCTGCGATCTTTGATTCAGACGGCCGTATCGCGAACGCGGACGAAGCGATCGGTGAGATGGTCTCGACGACGGGAGGCGCGGGCTTCGAGGGCTATTGGGAGAACCAGGCAGCGGAGTCGGCCCGGGTCCGTGACGGTCGGTACTGGACCGGCGATCTCGGCTACAAGGACGAGGCCGGCTTCGTGTACTTCGCAGGCAGAGCCGACGACTGGTTGCGTGTCGACGGGGAGAATTTCGCCGCAGCACCACTGGCCAGGCTTCTCGAACGCCATCCTGACGTCGTATTGGCGGCCGTCTACGCCGTAGCGGATCCTGTCGTCGGAGACCAGGTCATGGCCGCTCTCCAGCTGAGGCCAGAATCCCAGTTCGATCCGGAGGGTTTCGCGAAGTTCCTCTTGGAGCAAACGGACCTAGGAACCAAGTGGGCGCCGAGATTTGTCCGGGTCAGCGAAAGCCTGCCCATCACCGCAACCTCCAAGGTCCTGGTCCGCTCGCTTCGCTCAGATGCCTGGCACTGCGACGACCCGGTGTACTGGCGCCGTCGGGGAAGAGGCGACGACGAGGACGAGCCGTACCGTCCGATGACCGAGAACGACGTGGGCGACCTCGACCGGCGTTTGGCCAACCGCAGAAACTCGTGACGCTGCTGACACCGCTGACACCGCCACGTGAGGGACGCACTGGCCAAAGAATTTCAGTGCATATGGGCCGAGTGGCGTTTGTGGCGCTGGTTTCCACAGGCAAAACATCGATCCGTCCCTGTGGATAAGTGCGCCACAAGCGCCACAAGCCCTATAAGCACTCAAAAGTGAATACCGGCGTCGGTCCCCGTGCCGCCTCGAAACTTTCGCTCTACTTCCGCGAGTCAGCGATCGACGCCAAGGATCAGACCACTCGTGGGCACCCCGGTACCCGCAGTGACGAGAACATGCTCCGTTCCTTCGACCTGGTTCACGGACTCACCCCGAATCTGCCGGACACCTTCTGCAATTCCATTTGTGCCGTGCAGATACGCCTCACCGAGTTGGCCGCCGTGAGTGTTGATCGGAAGCCTCCCGCCGAGCTCGATGGCGCCGTCGCGAACGAAATACATGGCCTCTCCCTTGCCGCAGAAGCCGAGTTCCTCCAGTTGACAGAGGACGAAGGGCGTGAAGTGGTCGTACAGGACCGCCGTCTGGATGTCCTCGGGTCCCAATCCCGACGTATCCCAGAGCTGGCTACCTACCACCCCCATCTCAGGAAGGCCCGTCATGTCGTCCCGGTAATACGACGTCATCATGTCCTGGCCCGCACCCGACCCTTGCGCCGCGGCGCGGATAACGGCCGGTTCGGCGCGGAGGTCGCGTGCGCGCTCGAGCGACGTGACGACCAGAGCTTGAGCACCGTCCGTCTCCTGGCAACAGTCGAGAAGCCGAAGCGGCTCGACGATCCAACGCGAAGACTCGTGGTCGGCAAGCGTTATCGGCTTTCCGTAGAACCACGCCTTGGGATTCGTCGCCGCGTGTTTGCGATCTGCCACGGCAATTCGACCGAAGTCCTCGGTCGTGGCACCGTTCACATACAGATATCGCTGCGCGAACATCGCAACCCAGCTCGCTGGCGTGAGAAGGCCGTGCGGCGCGTACCAGGCGAATTGGGCGCTTTCAGCGTTGGGGGCGGGCGGCCGACCCTGGACCCCTGTCCCGAACCGGTTGCCCGAGCGTTCGTTGAACGCCCGGTAGCAAACCACCACGTCTGCCACGCCCGCCTGAACGGCCATCGCAGCTTGGTGGACGATCGCGCAAGCGGCACCGCCGCCGTAGTGGATCCTGCTGAAGAACGTCAGATCGCCCATGCCGAGGCTCCGCGCGACCTCGATCTCCGGATTGGTGTCGGCAGAGAAGGTGACGAGGCCGTCAACATCCTCCGGCGCGATGCCTGCATCGGCCAAGGCAGTGGAGACTGCCTCGACCGCAAGTCGCAACTCGCTACGTCCGGAATCCTTGGAGAATTCCGTCGCACCGATCCCCGCAATAGCGGTGGTACCAGCGAACGCGTGGGAACGGGGGCTCATCGACCCGCTCCGTTGCGCCTGTTTCTTCCGTTGGGTCTGTTTCCTCCGTTGTTTCCGTGTCCTTTGACGCTTCTATGTCCTTCGTTGCGTCGTCGCACCGGAAGCGACACGCAGACTGTTCCGGTCATGTGGTCACCAAGACGGTTCGCCCCGCGCACCGAAAGCTCGACCACTCCCCGCCCGTCCTCGCCCGGAGCCAGATCGTGCTTCGCGGTCACCTTTCCGGTGAGGTGCATGGTGTCGCCCGGGTAGTTCGGGGCTCCGAGGCGTATGGCGACTTTCTCGATGATCGCCGCAGGACCCGACCAATCGGTGACGAAGCGACCGACAAACCCGTTGG
>DASPVS010000161.1:0-2059 GCA_035622235.1 Acidimicrobiales bacterium
CGCCTCAACGGACAAGGCGCCACCGAGGACCCTCACGCTCGGCCCGGCGGACGCCGCTGACGAGATCCTGCGCGCGCTCGAGGAGTGGGGCGAATGGGACGGTGGGGCTTGATGGCAAGCTCCAGGCATCTCGGCGATCTCACGTGGCCCGAGGCGGGAACGCATGAACACGCGACGCTTCTAGTCGTTCCGCTTGGCGCTACAGAACAACATGGACCTCACCTTCCCCTTTCGACCGACACTCTGATCGCCGAAGCACTCGCACTCGAGCTCGCGAAGCGGCGCGACGACGTGCTCGTCGCGCCTTCTATTCCGTACGGGTCTAGCGGTGAACACAAAGGCTTTTCAGGAACGCTATCGATAGGACGCGACGCCCTCGCGCACGTTCTCATAGAGCTCGTGCGCTCCGCGGACCGATTCGCCGGTGTCGTTCTCGTGTCGGCACACGGGGGGAACGCTGAGCCGCTGCGCCGCGCGGTCGATCTTCTGTGCTCCGAGGGCCGGGTCGTACTGTCGTGGTGGCCTAGGGTCCGCACAGCGCGATCCGATGCGCACGCAGGATGGCTCGAGACATCGATGCTGCTCGCACTCACACCCCGATCGGTTCGCCTCGATTCGGCGGAAGGCGGAGAAACCCGCCCACTGTCGGAGATCCGCGATGCCCTCGAAAAACACGGAGTTGCGGCCGTGAGCCCAAACGGTGTGCTCGGGGATCCTCGCGGCGCTTCGGCCGAAGCAGGGCGAGAGATCTTCGAATCGCTCGTGCAGGATCTTTGCAGCGCTGTCGCCGTGCGCTTTGGCGCGACGAACGCCGGCGAACGTCTCCCAGGGGGTGCGGAGCTGAGGTGAGCCCGGTTGCGTTGATAACTGGAGCCGCGAGGGGCATCGGTGAAGCGACAGCTCGTCGTCTCTGTGCCGCTGGCTGGCAGCTCGTTCTCGTCGACGCCTGCAAGAACGATCCTTGCCTGGGGTACCCGCTCGCGAGCCCGGACGATCTGGAGCGCGTGGTCGACGATTGCGGGCGCGACCGTGCGTCGGGTGTCGTCGCGGACGTGCGGGACAGGCCGGCGCTCCAAGAGGCCGCCAACGTCGCGAGAAGTCGTTTCGGCGGGCTCGACGCCGTCGTTGCAGCCGCCGGAGCGATCGCTGGCGGAGACGATGCCTGGAAGACGAGCGATGCCACCTGGGACGCCATGCTCGCGATCAACTTGACCGGAGTGTGGAATACCGCGGTTGTGACGGTTCCTGTCCTTCTCGAAAGACAGGAGCCTCGTAGCGGCCGATTTGTCGCGGTCGCGTCCGCCGGCGGTGTCCTCGGGCTGCCGAAGCTGGCGGCATACTCCGCAGCGAAGCACGGCGTGATCGGCCTCGTGCGAAGCCTCGCGGCCGAGCTCGCACCGTCCGGTATCACAGTCAACGCAGTCGCTCCGGGATCGACCGACACAGTCATGCTCGAGGCGAGCGCGGCGTTCTACGGGCTCTCGAGCAAAGAGGAATTCGCCCTTCATCATCTGCAACAGCGACTTGTCCTCGCAGACGAGGTAGCCGCCATGGTGTCGTGGCTTTGCAGTAGCGAAAGCGGAGGCGTGATCGGAGCCGTCCTACCGGTGGACGCGGGAATGACGGCCGGCTGAATCGTCTTTTTCGAAAGGCTGGTCGTCCTCTTTCGGCTCTGTCGGTGGTCCCGGCCGGCCCCTCCCGGTCGGCCTCGCCTCGGTCGGTCGTCCCGGCGGGGTCTGGCCCTCGTCTTTGTCGGTCGTCGCATGTCCCGGCCACCCCTCTCCTCTGTCGGTCGGCCCGGCCACCCCTCCCCTCTGTCGCTCGGCCCGGCCACCCCTCCCCTCTGTCGCTCGGCCCACTGGATCGAACACCTGTTCGATACGCTTTTCGCATGGAGACCACCGATTCTCACCAAGTGGAACAAGCCGAGCGCAGTCCGCTCGAAGCTCTCACGAACCCCGAGCTCGAATACGAGCTCGCAACCTCTGCCGCCCGGGTGGCTGCTGCCACCTGCCGTTATCTCCTCGCCGTCGCCGAGTACGACCGGAGGCGGGGATGG
>DASPVS010000162.1:0-6241 GCA_035622235.1 Acidimicrobiales bacterium
AGCGGACGCAGCGCCCGCCCACTTGCCCAACGACCGGTCGCCGCTCCGGCGATCGTGGTCACGAGGGCCGCGCCGGACAGGGCCAGCGCGAGGATCCGGAGGGTCCGAGCCGAGTCGCTCAGGTCGAAGACCTCGAAGTACGCCGCCTTCACGCTTGGAACGGGTATCCCCACAACTAGCTGAGGTGAGCCGTCCAATAAGAAATGTTGCGTCGCGGCGTGACCGGCCACCACTTCGCTGCGCATGGCCGGCGGAATCGACTCGTAGGAGAAGGAGATCGATTGGAGGCCGGTGTACCACAGCCCGTACCGATAGAGGACCGAGTGTGATCCCGACGTGTCGAGCGAGTCGAGGAGCTCGGCCAGGTTCGAGTGGGTGGGTAGGGAAGAGCGCACGAGAGAAGCGTTCACCTCGGCTTGGCGGACGATCGCCGTCTCGCGCTGGTGGAGGATCGCCTCGCGCGCTGTCAGGTACGTAAGGGCCACCATCGTGGCCGAGACCGCGAGAGCGCCGAGCCCGAACACGGCGGTGACCCGCGTCCGCAGTCCCCATCTGCTCCAGGGCCGCACCCTTTCTGGCCTCGGCCGCCGGTTGCCGCGGGAGGGTTCAGCATGCATGGATCACTCAAGCGACCAACTTGTAGCCCATGCCGCGAACGGTGAGGATGTGGCTCGGGCTGGCGGGATCCGGCTCGATTTTCGTGCGAAGCCGGCGGATGTGGACGTCGACCAAGCGACCGTCACCGAAATAGTCGTACCCCCAGACCCTGTCGAGTAGCTGTTCGCGGCTCAGAACTTTGCCCGGGTTCGCGGCCAATTCGCACAGGAGCCGGAACTCGGTTCGGGTGCAGTGCACCTCTTCGCCCCGGCACATGACGGTCCCTTCGTCGGGCCGGACCTCCACCTCTCCGAACGCGAGCACGCTCGGCTCGTCCACGAAACGCACCCGTCGCAGCAGCGCGCGGATCCTTGCCGAGAGCTCTTTGGGTACGAAAGGTTTGGTCACGTAGTCGTCGGCACCCGCCTCGAGTCCGGCGACGACGTCGTGGGTGTCGGTTCTGGCCGTCACCATGAGAACGGGAACGGTCGATACCCGCCGCAGCTGCCGGCAGGTCTCGAATCCATCCATTCCGGGAAGCATGAGGTCGATCAGCACTACGTCGGAGGCCTGCTCCGCGAACGTTTCGAGCGCGGACTCCCCGCTCGCGGCTTCCTCGACTTCGTATCCTTCGTCCTCGAGCGCGAGCCGTAGCGACGTTCTGATGCGTTCGTCGTCTTCGACGAGCAGGATCCGGCTGCTCATCGAACCACTGTAAGCGTCTCGATGCCTCCTGGTGGCTCACGCCCAGGTGCTAGGCCTCCACCCAAATCTGAGTCGGCCACACCGTTCCGACGATCATGCCGTAAGCTTTCGTCCCGGCGGGTGTGGTGGGGTTGTTCCAGTTCTGGACCTTCGACTGCGTAACGATGGCCCAAACCGCCCGGTCGGTCCAGAGGTAGGCGAGATCCTTGGCGAAGCGCTCCGCGAGGTTCTGGTACGCCAGAGCCCGGGCCGACGGATCGGTCGACCTCCGCCCCTGCTGGAGAAGCGTCTCGACCTGCGGATCGGTGTTGCGCGCGAAGTTGGAGGCGATGTTGAGAGGTGGACCGAAGATCGTGGTTGGACTCCAGAAGAGGTAGTTGAGGTCCGGGTCGACAGCAGCGAACTGTCGCCATTCAACGGCTTGGAACTTGCCTGCCAGTGCGTTGTTGATCAGGTCGTCCTGTTGGAATTGTTGAAGCTGTACCTGCATTCCGACTGCGGTGAAGTTGGTCTGTACCAGCTGAGCAGCTTGAACGGCGGCCGGGTCTGTGGTCGATCCGTAGACGAAGGAGACGGGCTTGGAGGTATCGCGGGCGACTTGTTGAACGAGGGACTTCGCCTGGGAGGGGTTGAACGACGGGTACGAAACAGGCGCGTAGAAAGGAGTTCCGGGCACGAACGGCTGGTTGGAGATCGGGTTCAGGTTCTTGTTTATGATCGCTTTGTATTGCTCGGTGTTGATCGCCATCGCGCACGCCTGGCGGACTCTTAGATCCGTGAACGGCGCTGCTTTCAGGTTCAACATCGTGAAGTCCATGTCGGGTTGACCGACAACCGAACCCAAGTCGTCGATGTACCCGTACTGGTCCGCGTTCTGGAACTCGAGGATCACCTCGGCCACGTCGGTGTGCATCATGTCGATGTTCCCGGACTGCAAGGAGCTCGCTCTTTGTGTCGCGTCGGGGATCGGACGCCACGTGATCGCATCTAGGTACGGCAGTCCCGTCCGCCAGTAATCCTGGTTCCTGACCGCCGTGAAATGGTCGTTCGGAGTCCATTGGGAGAATTTGAAGGGCCCTGTTCCGATTGGCGTCACCTGAGCGTTCGGATTGGCGCTGATCTGCTGGACCATCGCGGGCGCCACGATGTAGCCGATCTGGCCTCCGATCCCACCTGCGAGGTACTTGTCGAAAGGCACCCACGGCTGATTGAGGTTGACCAGCACCGTCGTCGGATCGCTCGTCGTGATCGACTGGATCGGCTGGGTGCTGACGAGACCCAACTCGCCGCTCTTGAAGTGGTTCATGCTGCCCGCGATGGCGGCCGCATCGCACGTCGTGCCGTCGTGGAACCGCACGCCCGGTCGCACCTTTATGGTCCACTGCGTGTAATTGCCGTTTGGAGTGACGGATTGGGCCAGATAAGGCTGCACGTTCCCTGCCGCGTCGATGATCGTGAGCGGGTCGTAGACGGTCCTGGCGTAGTTGATTCCGCTCTCGTCCCAGCGCCCGGCCGCGGGGTCGAAGCTGTTTATCTCGGCCTCGTTCCCGAAGACCAAGGTCCCACCCCGTTTAGGTGTCGCGCTCGTGACGCCATCCCTCGGCCCAGATGCGGTGGAGGACGTAGATCCGGAGCTCGAGCCGCACGCTGCCAGCAGTCCGCCTGCCCCGGCCGCCACGGTACCGGCGAGAAACGAGCGGCGATCGATTTGATGAGACACCTTTCCTCCCGGTTTGGCTAGTGGGGATCACCGTTTCGGCTGCTCTTCACCCCATTTGCCCCGCCCGCAGGGATCGCCGGCAGACCCCCGATCGGCACCCGGCGCGGACGGACAATAGCCTTATAAACGGCCCGGCAGCAGTAGCGTTGATGTTGTGGCGTGGAATCTCGACGCTTTCGCGCGGTCACTCGGCGACAAGTCTCCCCAGACGGTTCGTGCCTACCGATCGGACCTGGAGTCCTTCGCGCTGTGGTGCGGGCGATATGGCCTCGGGGAGCCGGGCGACGTCGACCGAACGGTCCTCAGGCGTTACCTCGCCTTCCTCGGCACGAGGAGATACGCCAGAGCGAGCATCGCCCGAAAGGCAGCGGCTATCCGGTCCTACTTCGCTTGGATGAAGAAGCGAGGAGACCTCTCGTCGGATCCCGCGAGCCGACTGACCGCACCGGGCGGGGGATCGCGCCTGCCGAGGGTTCTAGACGACGCGGAGCTCGAATTCCTTTTTGAAGACGGGGCACCTGCAGAGGAAGTTTCCGCCGCAGATCCGAAAAGCCTGCGTGACGATGCCGTTTTGGAGCTTCTCTACGGATGCGGCCTACGTGTCTCGGAGCTCTGTGGACTGCAGATGGCGGACGCGGACATCGCGCAGCGCACGGTAACCGTGCTCGGCAAGGGCAACCGTGAGCGTCGCCTGCCCATGCACGACATGTGCGCAGGCGCGCTGTCGATCTGGCTCGAGCTGGGCAGGCGGTTCTTCGAGACAGCCGACACGAGCCTCCCCGAGCACAGGGATGCCGTCTTCTTGAACGCAAGGGGTAGGCGCCTTGGGCCGAGGGACGTGCGTCGCATCATCGACCGCCGTGCAGCCTCCCCCACGCATCCGCACGCGCTGCGCCACAGCTTCGCAACCCACCTTCTCGACGGGGGAGCGGACCTACGAGTTGTACAAGAACTGCTCGGTCACGCCAGTTTGCAGACCACTCAGGTCTACACTCATGTAAGTAAGGATCGGCTGCTCGCGGTGTATGGAGCGACCCACCCGCGGGCGTAGGGGGAACCTTGGTCACGGAGAACGACGGCGCTACGGCACGCCTCTGGGAGGAGTACAAGAGCTCCGGCGAACGCGGACTGCGCGACCAGCTCATCGTGCTCTATTCGCCGCTCGTCAAGTACGTCGCAGCCCGTGTCGCAGTGGGTCTGCCCCAGCACGTCGACGGTTCGGATCTGGTCAGCTACGGGATCATCGGCCTGATCGACGCGATCGACCGTTTCGATCCCGTCCGGGCGGTGAAATTCGAGACTTACGCGATCCCGAGGATCAAAGGAGCGATCATCGACGAGCTCCGCGCGATCGACTGGGTGCCGCGCTCGGTACGGGCCAAGGCACGGGCCGTGGAACAGGCGTACGCCTCGCTCGAGGCGACTCTCCTCCGCACCCCCACTGACGCCGAGATCGCTGCCGAGCTGGGAATGTCGGAAAAGGAGCTCCAGGACGTTCTCCGCCAGGTCTCGTTCGTGGGGATCGCAGCTCTCGACGAGGTCTTTCTGGTCGGAGGGGATCGAACAGAGCGGACCACGCTCGGCGACACGATCCCGGACGCCACCGCCGGCCCGGTCGCGATCTTCGAGGACAAAGAGTCCAAGGAGATCCTCGCCCAAGCGATCTCACAACTAGGAGACCGGGAGCGCACTGTCCTTTCTCTCTATTACTACGAAGGCCTCACGCTCGCGGAGATAGGGGAGATCCTCGGAGTGACAGAGAGCAGGGTCTGCCAGATCCACACGAAGGCCGTCCTCCAGCTCCGAGGTCGACTGGATCGTCGCGGCGAGGGCACCGACGGGGCGGGCCGCGTCCGCAGCGCGAGTTCGGCCAGGCGCGCGAGCGTGGCCAAAACAGGCTGAGGCGGCACACAGCTTCGGGCGGGTACCATTGTGTGCCCGCTCATTGCAGCCGGGCACCACTGTAAGTAACTAAGCACCTGGGCGCGCCCACGGTCGCCCCCTTTGGGGGCGCAGCGCCGGGGAAGCACAACCGATGGGAGGAACACCCGTGGCCGTCGTAACGACGCGGCAGCTGCTGGAGGCCGGAATGCACTTCGGTCACCAGACACGCCGATGGAACCCGAAGATGCGCCGGTACATCCTCGGCGAGCGCAACGGGATATACATCATCGACCTTCGAAAGACGCTCGAAGGTCTCGAAGAGGCGTACGTATACGTACGTGATCTCGTCGCCGGAGGAGGTTCGATCCTCTTCGTCGGCACCAAGAAACAGACGCAAGGGCCCGTGGCCACCTATGCGCATGCGTGCGGCATGCCTTACGTGAACGAACGGTGGCTCGGTGGGATGCTGACGAATTTCGCGACCATCTCTTCGCGCACCGGCAAGCTCCGTGAGTACGAGGCAATGGAACGTGCTGGCGACTTCGAGGCCATGCCGAAAAAGGAAGGGCTCCGTCACAGGCGGGAGCTCGAGAAGCTACGTCGCAACTTGGGCGGCATCCGGGATCTCGACCGCCTTCCGGAAGCGATCTTCGTCATTGATACGAAGAAAGAACACATTGCGGTGACAGAGGCGAACAAACTTCAGCTGCCGATCGTCGCCGTCGTCGACACGAACTGTGACCCGGACGTGGTCACGTATGTGATCCCCGGAAACGACGACGCAATACGGTCGGGCGCGCTCATGTGTCGCGTTATGGCAGAAGCGGTCCGCGAAGGCCAGTGGGTCGCGGCGAATCGTCCCACCCGTAACGTAACGCAGCCACAGCCGCGCGCAGGAGTGCGGCAGGGAGCTCGCGGTCCCGACCCGGCACGGACCTCGTCGGCGACACGCGCCGGTCGATCGGAAGACAACGCCTCCGACCAAGCGCGGAAAGCCGACACGCAGGCGAAGCCCGACGCATCTCCGAACGCCGAAACACCTGCGAAAGCCGACACACCGGCGAGGCCCGACGCATCTCCGAAAGCCGACGCACCGCCGGACGCCGACGCTGGCTCTGCGACAACGGCGGAAAGCACCGCCGAGCCCGGCGCCGAGGGAGCACGAGAGGAAAACTGATCACGATGCCGTCATTCACAGCAAAGGACGTGCAGGCCCTTCGTCGTGCGACGGGCGCCGGGATGCTCGACTCCAAGCGCGCGCTCGAAGAGAACGACGGGGACCTCGAAAAGGCGAAGCTCTGGCTTCGCGAACAGGGTAAGGCCGACGCCGGAAAG
>DASPVS010000163.1:0-4049 GCA_035622235.1 Acidimicrobiales bacterium
CGGTGCCATCGATGTGCCGGCGGCCTCGACGAGACGGACCGCCAACGGTGCAGGCACGCGAGCGGAAGGCTCGGGGGGATTGCCGGAGATCCGTAGTGCGTCAGCCACGCGACCACTGTCGAGAGCGGTCGTAATTCTCTGAAGCCATCCTTCGCGAAGCGCGGTGACGCGTTCGTCCAAGGTCTTTCGGAGAACGGCCGCGAGCTCCCGACCCTCGTCGTCGAGATTCACGGCCGACGCACCCGCCACCACCGAGCGAACCTCGCGAAGCGGCGCGTCGCGACCACTGTCTCGAACGACGACGGCCCGGTCCTTCCAGGTGGCGAGGTTTACCTTTGGGAGGAGCTCCTCCGCCATCGCCAAAAGCGGTTCCGGAGATACCTCCGCGCGCCCCTCCGAACGGGCGCGCTCGTTTTGTTCGTCGATAGCGTGTCGGACGGCCGGGATCCCGCCCCGTAGCAACTGCTCGGCGACCGGCAGCTGCTCGGGACGGAGGTCGGCGAGAGCTGCGTTTCGGTGGGTCGTCGAGGTCTGCGCCGAGCGGCGTTGATCCCGACCGTTTCGCTGCGGGCCGTGCCGCGCAGAGCGTCCGCCCTCGGTCACCCTGGTCCTGTCTCGCCTCGAATGTCCTTCATCCGAGGTCGAGGACCTCGACCTCGGCGCTCGCTGCCCGCCGTCTTCGGTTGCAGGAGGCCCTTCAGGACGCTCCCGTCTCGCCCGGCCGCGATCGTCGCGGCTCCGCGCAGAGCGTCCGCCCTCGCCAGGGCCTCGTTCGTCACGATCGCGACGCCTCTTCGATCCGGGCGCCAGCGCCACAGAGACACCGCTCGTGTCCCGGCCCGATCCGAGAACCTCGATTCGATCGTTGCCTTTCTGGTCGCCGGTGCCGTTCTTGATCGGCATGACCGCTGTCACGACGATCCCTTCGAGCTCGAACTCAGCTTCGGCCCTCAGTTGGTCTCCGACCTTCGCGGTTTCGGGGACAAGTCCCGGGACGATCGTTCCGCGTGGTTGGCGGGCGCCCGGGGCGCGCCAGGTCCAGGACCCGTCCTCCCGGCGACTGGTGAGCTCGATGTCGATCCGGCGGCCCATGACGGGCGACCACGCTACAGGGGCGGGGGTCAAAGCGCGACATCGACACCACGCTCCGCGTGGGAGCTGGCGGACGGTGTGAGGTCCGGCTCTGCTTCTCGAAGCGGGCCGTCTGTGAACTTACTGAGAAGTTGCCGCCATGGCGGTAGTAGTGGCGGCGTCGGTCCGTATCCTGGCGCTAGCGACGGCGAGCGCGCGAGCCAGGCTCGAAAGGTCACCGGCGGAGCTACGCGTCGACGCCGTCGAGAATAGGAGCACCCTCCCGGTGGATGACAAGAGCGAAGAGATCACAGGGGCGGACCTGCCGGGTCCCCCTTCGTCTTCGGCCGAGCCACAGACCTCCGTGCCCCAGACCTCCGTCGCCGAGCCTGCGACGGCGCCGACCCCTCCGACCGCACGGGTGCCGAGTGTGGGTGGGGAGAGCTCGTCCGGCGTCGAATCACCACCAGTCCCGAACGGCGCGTCGAGAGCGGAGCCCGGTGCTTCTGCGAGCGTCCCCATAGTTCCCGCGGGTTGGCCTCTTCCTCAGACCGCCACGCCTGTTTCGGGTTTGCCGTCCACCAGGTCTGCACCGGACCCGAGCCCGACGCGCGAACAGAGACCTCTCGACGAGCCGCGGTCAGAGCCCAAGAAACTTGTACGCCGTCCACCTTCGTGGTTGGCCGTCTCGATCGTCTCCGCGCTGATCGGAGCGGCAGTGGGAGCGGGTATCGCTGCAGCGTTCGCGTCGGGCTCGAAACAGGCGAGCCCGACGAGCGTTCCGTCGCCCGCGGTGAGCAAATCGAGTCCGGGCCCGGCGCTCGCCGGCGGCGCTTCGATTCCGGTCATCGCACAAAAGGTCCTTCCTGAGGTCGTGTCGATCGACGCAAAGGGCCCTGGAGCGTCGAACAGCTCCGGCGGATTTCCTTTCGGATTGCCTTTTGGCAGCAGCGGGAGCAGCGGCACGGTCGAGGACCAGGGCACCGGCATGATCCTCCCTGGCGGAGAAGTCCTTACGAACAATCACGTGATAGCGGGGGCCACGAGCATCACTGTGACTCTCTACAACCAGACGAGCGCGTTGCCCGCGACTGTGATCGGCACGGATTCGGCCGACGACGTAGCGCTGTTACAGATAACGAACCCTCCGGCAAATCTCCAGACGATTACGTTTGGCAGCTCGCAGGATCTGCAGGTCGGTGACGCCGTGGTGGCCATTGGAAACGCTCTCGGACTTTCTGCCGGAACTCCTACGGTGACGTCCGGCATCGTCTCGGCACTGGGACGCACAGTTGAAGCCGGTGACACCGGGAGCGGTGCGACGGAGACCCTGACGAACATCATCCAGACCGACGCTGCGATCAATCCAGGCAACTCCGGTGGTCCGTTGGTCGACTCGTCTGGAGACGTGATCGGTATGAACACCGCGGTCGCGTCGTCCAGCGGGAACAACGCATCCGCCCAGAACATCGGCTTCGCGATACCGGAGTCGAACTTGGAAGCGTTGCTCCCGCAACTGCGCAAGGGCGGGGTGCACGGTTCCAACGCGTACATGGGAATCGAGATCCAAGACATCACCCCACAGCTTCGCCAGGAGTACGGTTTTGAGCCCACTCAAGGTGCATTGGTAGACGCTGTGACGACCGGGTCACCCGCCGAAAGCGCCGGCGTGGAGGCAGGCGACGTGATCGTCGCCTACAACGGCAAGGCGGTGACGAGTGCACAGGACGTCACGACGGACGTACGCGCTTCGAAGCCAGGAGACAAGGTGACGCTGACGGTCTGGCGGGGGACCGAGAAGCTGAGCATCGAGATCACCCTCGGTACGCAACCCGCGAGTTGAACCCGGCGGGCGCGAGACAGCCCGCGCATTTGTCAGCGTGCGTCAGCGCTCTCGTCCGAAAAGGCTCTTGCGCTCGTCCAACCTCTTGCGCTCGTCCAACCTCTTGCCCTCGTCCAACAGGGACGTTTCCCAGGCACCGCCAGGTGATGCTCCCACACGCACGTACCACTCGGTACCGAAGCTCTGAGCGAACATCTCCTCAGGCATGCTGAGGAAGAACGAAGTATCTGACGTCTGGCTCGCGTGGGCCTTTATCGCGCGACGTTTGACCTCCACGTAATCGCTCACGTCGACCGCGGTCGTGATCCGCGCCTCCTCGACCCCGATCGTCTCGAGTATCGATGCCCGGTCTTCGGAGATGACGTCGTGGCTTGCGGCATTCTGTTCGAACGTCGCTCGAGCGCGATCGCGGTTCATCGTCCCCATGAACACACGCTCGGTCCCCGCGAGCTCCGCCGCTGCGAGTGCGACGCGATGCATCTGGATGTGGTCGGGGTGCCCGTAGTTGCCGTGCTCGTCGTAGGTCGTCACCGCATCCGCGCTCTCCGCTCGCAGGATCTGCGACAGTCGTAGCGCCGCTTCGTGCACGTCGGCCTGCCAGAAACAGCCCGGCGCCTCGTTCGTGGGCTCACCTGCCATGCCCGAGTCCTTGTAGCCGAGGTTCACCTGTTGCGTCACACCCAGCTCCGCGCAAGAGCGTGCCAACTCTCCGGCACGCAATTCGGCCAGGCTGGAACCATCAGGCAATCCTCCCTCGGGGACCTCACCCAGCTCACCGCCCGTCGCGGTCACGAGCACCACGCGGTGACCTTCCGCGGATAGCCGTGCCATCGTGCCGCCGGTGGTGATCACCTCGTCGTCGGGGTGCGCGTGGCAGAAGACGACTGTCGCCATGCTGAGCGAGGCTACCGGGACTGCTCTTGGACAACGTTCACCCGTTCTTGAAGGGGGGAGACCGGATATCTCAGTCCGAGCCGGCTGAAAGCTCCGTCGAAAAGTCCGCGTGCGATCGCCGCGAGCCGTCTGATCCGCCCGGACTTCTCCCGGAACAAGGCCCTACCGAGAAGTTTGGAAACGTTGCGGGGGTACCTGCCGACCTTGTGCATTACGTGAAGGTGTAGGTAGAGCATGTTCC
>DASPVS010000164.1:0-4189 GCA_035622235.1 Acidimicrobiales bacterium
GAATCCGGTCGGTCAGCCGACCAAGTCGCTATGTCCAAACGCGGTTCTGGCGCCACAGGCTGTTACGAAGCGCCTACCGCTTCAGACTCATCGGTTGGTTCCCGCCTGGCGAGTCCGGGCTAGCCGCCTGCGCGGAGACTCCCCGAGGGCCGAGACCGCCTCGTGGGCGAGGCGCTGTGCCACCGGGAAAGGAGCAGGTGGTGAGATCCTCGTCATCAGGTCCTCGTAGGTCATCTCCGGCAGACCGAAGGACCTTTGGACGCGGCCGTCTTCTACGAGGCTCCATCGATGTCGGTTCCCGTCATCGCAGCCGAACCGGAGTATCCACGACTGGTCCGCGAACACCAGATCCTCAAGGACGCGCTCATCCGGTGATTCCACCTATCTGCCCCCCCACCTCGAACGCTAATGGGGCGAAATGGTATCGAGAGGTCACGCTGCAGTTCCAGCCTGGCCGCAGAGTATCCACCTAGATTTCGCCCTGGATCTCTCCGCGACGTCTATCGTCCTTGGCGAGTCGTGATCCGGCTGGAGCCAAAGCGGATCCGGCTGGAGCCAAAGCGCATGCGGCTAGAGCCAAGGCCGATCCGGCTGGAGCCAAGGCCGAGTCGCCCTGGCCCGGATCCGAAGCACACTCACGCTCACCAGGTCGAGACCGCTGCCTCGACAACCCGGGCTGCGGCCAGCAATCGCTCCTCGCCGTATTCCGGTCCTATCAGCTGCAGGCTCGACGGAAGCTTTCGCTTGGTGGGGACGGGAAGTGCGAGAGCGGGTAGTCCCGCGAGATTTGCCGGCACCGTGCACCTGGACATGAGGAGGTTCTCACCGTCGTCGAGCCGGGGAGGGAAGATAGTGAGAGTCGGCGTGGCGATCAGGTCCACCTCCGTGAACACCTCTTCTAGAACCCGCCTCCACCTGGACCGCTCCTCGCAAGCCGAAGTGATTGCTGTTCGGTCCAAAGCTCCTCCACGGCGCAGCCGCGCCGCGACGTCGCTTCCGACGCCTTCGGGATGGGACTCGAGGATCTCCCGGTCGTGCTCCCATGCCTCAGCCATCAAAAGGAGGCCACCCGCTGCCGTGGCAGCGTCCCATTCCGGGATCCTCACGTCCACGATTTCGAACTCGCAGTCCCGCAGCGCTTGGTCTATTGCAGCCTGTATGGCTGGATCGGCGTCGACCGGCATACGCCCGATCCGCACAGAAACCGCTTCGGGCGTCGCAAAGCCAGGTACGAGGAGCGCCATCCCCGCTTCCAAGCCGGACACGTCACGTGCCATGGGCCCGACAGTGTCGAGGGTGGGTGCCAGGGGCCATACCCCGTCGAGCGGAACTCGCCCCCATGTCGTCTTGAGCCCCGCCGTGCCACAGCAGGCTGACGGAATACGAATCGATCCTCCCGTGTCGCTCCCGAATGCAATGTCTGCGTCGCCGACGGCCACCGCAACGGCGGACCCGCTCGATGATCCACCCGGGACGAGAGCGGAATCGAGCGGATTCTCTGGCGTGCCGAACCAGGGGTTCACCCCCGTCACACCGAAAGCCAGCTCATGCAGATTCGTCCGCCCGACAATGCTGGCCCCGGCGGCGCGAGCCCCCGCCAGACAGGCCGCGTCAACGGAGGCCGGTCGGGCACGCTCTGCTACGGCTCGGCAGCCCGCCGTGGTGGGAATGCCTTCCATGTCGATCAGGTCTTTCACAGCCAGTCGAAGGCCGGGACCAGGGTTATCGAACCTGGCGATGAAGGTGCCCATCGGAGGGTGACGCTAGAGGACCGGGTGGAACCTCAGACGAGAGCGGGTCTCGACTGGGGATAGGGCCGGGCTCGACCGATGGGAGCGGGTCTCGACTGGGACGGGAGCTGGGGATAGGGCCGGCTTGACAGAGACCGGTTGGAGAGGATTCTTGACCCCGTACCCAGTGGCGACCACTATGACGGCGACGTCAGCGTCAGATCGGCATGGTGCGGGGAGGCGCGATGCAGAAAAGCGCGATGCGGAGAAGAGGGTGGCCCATATGCACAGCGATCGCATTCAGCGCCCTGGCATTGGGTGCGTGCTCGTCAGCTGCAACCACGGGTAGTACGAGCGGCAGTGAGTCGGTAGGGACTAATTCGTCTTCCTACCGAGGCGGGACAGCACACCTCGCCGCCTCACAGAGACCTTCTTATCTCGTCTACTGGGACCAGAACGAGGAGGAAGACTTCGTCACGTCGACCGGTATTCAGGGCGTCTTGTTGCCGCCGTGGGATATCAACGGTCAGTTGTGCGTGCTCCCGGACGATTCCGGACGCTTTGTGGGTGGTTATGACCCCACCGTCCCGAGCCAACACAACCCGGGGGGGGTTTTCCCCTACAAACAGCCACCAATAGGCGAGGAGCTCGATCTACCTGACGGGGCGTTCAGCGGTCAAACACTCTATGTACCGGGTCCGTTCAAACTGCCCGGCGAAACCATCGGAGGGGACTCGCCGCCAACGGCATCGGGAAACTTCAACTCCAACAGCACGTACACGGGTTGCGTATTCGACAGGCACGGCGACTTGTTAGCGAGTGACATAGGGACCGCGCAGGGACAGTTCCCGCCCCCTGACGACGGACGACTCGTCGAATGGTTCGGCCCCAACTACAGCCAGTCATGCATCGTCATGGGGCCGACCCAAGGTGGCGCCGGGCCGCACCACGTCGACGGGACGGGTGGCCTGAGCCAACCGGGCATGCTCACTTTGGCGGACAACGGTGACGTCCTACTTCCGGTCGCGGGTACGCAACAGGTTTTGCGGCTGGAGGCGAGCTCCTTGCCGACCAGCCCTTCGCAGTGCCCCGGAGGCGAGTACCCCGCCAACGACCTCCATACGTCGGTGTTCTTCCAGGGTAACGGGACAACCATGCCCTTCCCCGCCGGTGTGGCGAAGGACCCGACGTGCGACTGCATCGCGATCAGCAGCTTCTTCGGCAACCCCTCGATCATCTGGGTCGACCAGCAGGGAACCCCAGTTCCGGGTCGAACTGGGGTTCCCGGTGAGACGATCGCTCAGCTCGGTCAGGATCCAAATGGTTTCAATCCCTTCGGAATGGCGTTCGCACCCGACGGAACCCTCTACTTCGTGGACATCCACATCACATGCAAGGACAACATGCTGACGAACTGTGGACCTGCGAACTACGGCGGCCGAGTGATGAAAGTGACGTTCGACAACGGTGTCCCGAGCACCCCGACCGTCGTCGCCAGCGGCTTCGACTTTCCTACGAGCGTGACTCTGTGCATACCTGCGCAGGAGGACTGTCCTTATCCCGTGGGACATTTTTCGCTTCCCCATTCGGGACCGTCTGAGAACCCGAGTCCGGCGATCGGACCCCCGTCCGACCGCCCTGCAACCGCAGGGTTCGGATGAGGAGGCGGTGGACGGCCGCTCTCACAGTCGTAGCGGCGGGCGCACTGGCTCAATCGTGCTCGACGGCCAACGGCGCGGTGACAAGCGTAGACACGACAGGAACCAACGGGATTCCGGCGTGGGAATGGCCGACGTACGGCCACGATTCGCAGCACACGTTCCACGGGATGACGACACTCACCTCACGTTCGGTCACCACGCTCAAACCCGCGTGGGAATTTCTGACAGGCGACGCGGTCACCGTCACGCCTACCGTCGTGAACGGGACGGTCTACGCAGGCTCCTGGGACGGCAACTTTTATGCAATCGATCTCGAAACAGGTTCCCTGCGTTGGAAATTTGCATTGAACCAGCAACACGCGGTCACCCCCTACCCCGGTGAAGTGCCTCGCGACATAACGTCCGACGGGGGTTTGGTGACGTCCTCGGCGTGGTATCAGCCTGCTTCGAACGGGCTTCCTGCGATGGTCATCTTCGGTGGCGGTTACACCCTCTACGCGCTCGACGCGGACGATGGAGATCTCGTGTGGGAGCACGACTACACGGGTCGCCCCGGTCTTCCCCCGGAACCCAACACAGACGGAACCCGGATCTTTTCGTCCCCTGTGGTGGTGGGAGACAAGGTGTTGTTCGGGGTGGACGTCGACGGACAAAGCGACGAGCGCGGCTACATCGTGGCCGCCGACGTCCGAACGGGTAACCCGATCTGGGAGTTCCAGACTGACGTCAACAGCCAGGGCACCGTTCTGAACGACGGGTGTGGGAGCGTGTGGTCTTCGGGCACGGTTTTACCGAGCC
>DASPVS010000165.1:0-5944 GCA_035622235.1 Acidimicrobiales bacterium
GCCCTTCTCGCAAGTGGGCTTCGACGAGGAACCGACCCTTGTCCACAGGCGAACCTCCCTCGCTGGGATTCGCCTATGTCTTGACACATGCCCGACCCCGACCTTCGCTTATGTCCTGACTCCGGACACCTCCGCCCCCACAGAATGGGCTTGACCCCATCCCCACAGAACACCTCCGTCCCCACAGAACACCTCCGTCCCACGGTTAGGCCTTCCAGAACTGCGCCTCCACGGCTTCGTCTAGACCCTCAGCCCTCACGTCTTCGCCCTCACCCTTCGCCCTCACGTCTTCGCCCTCACCCTTCGCCCTCACCCTGAGATGTGGCGAGGATCGGATGGCCACGACAGCAACGGTGAAGACACCGCGGAGCCACGCGATACGGGGCGGGGACGAACGGTTGCGATGTTTAGTCGGAAAATCGTAAGGTCCGATATTCCTCTGTCAAGACTTGCGAATAGTGGAAACCCGGGAGTCCAAACATGGTTCTGACCTGTGATTCGTATGCATTCACCGCAGAAAGCTTTTTTTCGAGGTCCGGATCCACCAGCCGACGGGCCTCTTCCGCTTCCCAGCCAAGGTTCGCGACGTCCTCCAAAGCCTGGGCTATCGACTCAGGAAATCTAGGTCCGTACGGCAGATCCGTGTAGAGGGCGCATCGATTCCTGATCGATGGTCGTTCCCGACACACCGACAAGGCGGCATCCCTAGTTTCAATGTGATCTCTGTGGACAAGTCCTAGAGGAATTAGGACTGCGTCAGTTGAGTATGCGTCCAACACCTTCCTCATGAACTCAACTAGGAGCTGCCGATGATCAGCAATCTCCGACGGGTACTGCGAATCCAAAGCGCAGCCATATTCCGAAGACGCGCCGACTGTCTTCAGTGCGATTTGGTCTTCTCCGACACGGACGTCCATGGCTTCCGATGCACTGCCAAATCCGCACGTAAGGTCCCAGTTCCCTGGTTTGTTGTCAGACGGTCTTGCGGTATGAGCTGTTGCCACCACAGATCCTGGTCTCTGTGCAAGGAAGGCGCCGCAGCTGAGGATCCCGTCATCGAAGTGGGGAGAGAAGACTAGAGCAGGGACGACAGGCCGGTTGTCGTCATAATTCGGCACTGACGTGCCATTCTCTAAGCTTCTTGTGCGATCTATTCCTCGCGGTTATTCCTCGACACATATCGAGACATCGTCCTAACGTCCAAGTAGATCTTTCTGAACAAGTCAATTTGGTGTGGCGCGTTCTCCCAGGAATCGAATCCTTCCTCCGATTGGACCGTACGGTAGAACTTGATGCCGCTTGGGATCAAGCCCCCTGACCAAGGACAGAGAGAGCCCTTATGGTTCCGGAGATGACAGGCGGAGCCCGCCGGATCCTGATCCTCCGCCCCTGATAAGGGTACGCAGTTTTCGCGCCGGCCGAGTCCAGCGGTAGGAACGCGTCTCGCGGATCGCGGCCAGCTCCATTTCGGCCTGGACGCGAGCCATTCGCTCGGCATCCAGTTGATCGGACAGGGCGAAGGTTGCAACGTCAATGTCGTCACTATGCTCTGTCGATAAGGTGCTCGTGAGAGCGGGCTCCACTCCATGGGGCGAAGCGGCGCTCGAAATCGCTGAAGTGAGTACACCCCTACGAAGTTCGATAGCGTCCAAAAGGACCTGAGGAAGTTTGGTCAGATCCCAGTTGCTTTCACCCCTGAGAGCATGATCGTAGTAGTACGTGTCCTCCTGCGAAAGATTGCTTGAGTCCTTGTACCAAGGAAGATGCCTGGCCACGTACGGAGGTCCGGTGCGCAAGGCTCTAAAGGATCCAGCCCTTGCGGATGGGCGATACAAGGCAAACGTCGTGTCGATGTTCGCGCGAAAGACACCCGGCTCCGCGACAACCTCCCAGAATTGCGACTCCCAATCGATAACCTCGGCTTTGAATCGATACGAATCGGGTAAATCGTCGATGCGTAATCCAAATCCGACCTTTTCGACGTCGCTGTAGCGAAATAGAAGCTCAGCGAAATAATTCAGGGCGTCCCGAGGCGCGTCGTCATCTGGGACTACGTCACAGTCGGTGACCACGTACGCACCTTCGTGTCCAATGGACTCGAGCACGTTTCCTCTCCAGGCGGCGAGATGGCCCAGGTTCTCGTCGAGCCGTAGCACTTGGTGGGGAGTTGTCTCGTAGAAGTTGATCAATGGTTCGAAGGTCGAGGCGTTGTCGACGAAGACGATTCTTTGATGACCTGCTGATTCGAGCCACGCGACGAGTTTTTGCAATGGCTCTAGGCGATCACGACACGTGATCAACACAGGAATTTTGGATGTATCGAGGTACTTGCTTGACTCGGATCGATGGCGCGAGCGCAGGAGCCCATTGGAGGATTGACCGTACTCACCCTGATTACGAGAACGTTCAAGCGAAGATAGAGCAATCGACCGCCGGAGCTTCTGAACGTCCTTCGGAAATTGTTCACCCATGTACGTATCGAAGGCAATCTTGTCGCGTTTCATGAGTGCCTCGCTTGCATCGTAAACAGCGTCACGTGAGGCCTTGTGTTTTGAGGGATGAAGGTGCTCGATCACTACGTCTGGCATGTACTGGATTCTTTCCAGTGCACCGCCTAACTCCAACCAGAAGTTGTCGGCGTACATGTGAATCAACGTCGGCGGGCACATGTATCCCAACGTCTGGACGATGTTGGACGTCATGAAGCACGCTGTCGGCAGATTTTTGCCTTGGAGCAGATCGTCTCCGTAGCACAATCCAGTTCCTAGGTTGCTCAGAGATTTGGCTACGGCGATGTCCCAGGCCATGGTTACAGGCAAGTGGTCGTCACCGAGCGACCCGAAGAAACGGAAGTCCGCGGTATACAAGCGGGCAACATCGTTGAGCCAAGCGGTTAATCGCCGCTGTTCCTTTATCGCATACCACACTCCAGGAATCGGCTCGTATTTACTGGCATCGTCAGAATCAAGGCACACCAAAAGCTGAGTGTCTCCACGACAGGTCTTTTGGACGGCGTCGAACAAGCGGACGACGTTATTCGGCCGACTTCTGGAAGGTACGATGAGCAGCAGATCCCGCATCTCGGAGACGAGACTACGCCATGCGCTCGACCGATATCTTGATCATGCGTTCGTCCGATTCTTGTCCGATTCTCGAACGAGCTGATTCTGCGCTCGTTGAAGTTCCTGTTAACTATCGTTGTGTTCGATCGGACGTGATTACCCCTCCGATTGGTGTGGCCAGGTTCGCCGCTATGCGGCAACCTCCGCCGCTATGCGGCACCCTCGCCGGGACCGGGCACCCTGGTCCAGAACGGAAGATCGAAACGTACTTTGTGTGTCACATGCAAGTTTTGTGGCGCCGAACGAAAGAGTCGATCGCCACTACATAGTCGGGCGCTGTCATCTCTCAAGCGTCCAGTCTTCTCGGACCATTCGGAATGGTGGATTAGCTGGTCGCGGGGCTAGTCACTGTGTCTCAGCGGATGGTCCCTGTGCCGGGTATGAGCGGGAGGTCGAGCGCTGTCACCCATCCGGACGGTAGATCGTTGACGGCAGGAACGGCGTTGAGAGCGCGAAGACCTGTCGCCAGACAACCCGCCGCTGCCGCGTCGCGGCCACTCCCGTCGTTGAACCGGAACGCCGTTTCCTGGGTGATGGAAGGCGATCCCTCGATCTCCACGCGGTAGACGTCGTCCTGGGAGCCTCGGGGCCAATCGGGCGCCGACCCGTTCCCGACACGATTGACGTGTTCCAGACCGATACGGGACTTGCCCCGGTAGATGCCGTTGATCGTAAACCGGATCGCCGCGACGGTGCCTCGCTCGACCACGCCCTTCGCCGTAGAGATCGGCTTGTCGGTGACCCATTTCTCCCACGTGGTGGTGATCTCGTCGAGCTCGATCCCCACGGCGTGGGCGATCATCGGTACGGTCGCACCCCAAGACATCACAAGAATCTCAGAGTGCTCTAGAAGGGGCACGAAATCGGGCGGCCTACCGATGCCCATTTCATCTTCGTAGTCCCCTTCGTAATTCGAATAATCGAGGATCTCAAGTGCCTTGACGGAACGAACCTCGCTGCACAAGCCCATCAGCGTCATGGGAAAGAGATCGTTGGCGAACCCTGGGTCGATGCCAGTTGTGAAGCACGAGGCCCCTCCCTCCTCGCAGGCTTCGGTGATCGGATCGATCCACGGAGGGGGGTTCTGCGTCATCTGAGGCCAAACCCAGGGGGTCATGGCGGTGGAGCAGACGTCGATACCTGCTCTCAGGAATGTGCTCATGAGTCTGATGTTGTCATTTGCGTGAGCTGCGGTCGGCCCGTAGTGAACGAGCGCATCCGGGTGCTTCGAGATGAGAAAACCTACGTCGTCGGTGGCCAGGAGCCCGGCAGGTTCGATCCCGCAGATCTCACCCACGTCCACACCGACCTTGTTTGGATTGCTGACTCCGACGCCGACAAGTTCAAAAGCGGGATGGGCAATGATCTCTGGGATGACCATCTTTCCCACGAAGCCCGTTCCCCATACGACAACTCGCTTCGGGGCAACAGTCAACGGAACAGCTCCCCTGAGTTCACCAGAAGATATTGGCCCGTGACCGCTTTGGCGTGGTCCGAAGAGAAGAACGCCGCCACATCCGCGACTTCGCCGTCTTCGGTCATGCGGCGCAGCGGAAAATCGCCTACGAGGTCGTTCAGGACCTCCTCCTCGGTTCTGCTTTGCTGGCGGGCCGTGCCGGTCACATAGAGCTCCACGTTCGGGCCCCACATCCAGGAGGGGATCACCATGTTGCAGCGAATGTTGTAGGGGCCGAGTTCGTCGGCAAGGTAGTACATCGCGGAGAGCAGGGCGCTTTTCGAAGCCGCATATCCCGCTTGCGGCATCGCTGGCTTGAACATGGACTGTGACCCGATCAGAACGACCGACCCTCCGCCTCCGGCCCTCATCGCCTCGGCTACCGGTCGAATCACGGTTAGCGATCCCAAGACGTTGGTGTCGAAGGCGGTTCTCCAATCTTCAAATCTGAGATCGAATAGGCCTCCCCAAGCGTGTTCGAACGCCGCTACCTGAATGAGGGCGTCCAACGACTTGAACCGCTCCAGGGCAAGTCGTACCAGTTCTTCGCAGGATTCGGGATCGGTGATGTCTGTTGGGCAGGTTGTGATGCGATCGCCGGTTGGATCGAGCTCGGCCGCAGTCTTTGCCAGAAGTTCTTCACGACGTGCAGCGATCACGACGTTCGCCCCGTCCCGAAGAGCGCTTTTGGCACACTCGCGTCCGAGTCCCGGCCCGACACCTGTGACCAAGACAGTCTTTCCTTCGAGTATCACGGGCTTTCTTCTAGCGCTTTCGACACCTTCGTGCATCTTTGGTACTGAGTGCCACTGGATCGACTACTTCTCCTGACCGGAATCCTGTGCCTCGCGGAGAGAACAACAACCTAACCGGACAAGAGGAAGAAGAACCCGAGGCCGAACGATGCCAGCGCGAACGCCCACAGGAACCTAAGAACCCACCGTCCGCGAACCGACGCGACCAAAGCGAGGACAAGGAACGGAGCGAGAGACAAGCCGTAGCGTCCCGAGACGCTCGGATCTGCGTTGTAGGTAGCGAAGATCGCTATTCCGACCAGGACGCCTCCGACGTACAACGTCGGAAGAGTCACCAATCCGAGCCAGTGTGACCACTGACGTCGAGCGACGAACAGTCCCGCCAAGCCTCCAGCAATGAGGAGGTATTGCAAGGTGGTAGCCACGATTGTCTGAAGATCGACAGACACCGCGCTCATCGGAGCAGAGATCACGTGCGAAGTTCGGAAGGGGTCGTAGGAGCCCGTCAAGGGTTGGAGCATCAACAGTGCTTCTCGGGGAATGGTGGTCGTTCCGATGGGCGTTCTGCGTAAAACGTTGAACGTCGGCAGGGTTCTCGGGTTGACGAAGGC
>DASPVS010000166.1:0-2119 GCA_035622235.1 Acidimicrobiales bacterium
CTCGGCGGTTTGGTCGGGCGGGTCGTTCATCTACGTGCCACCGGGTGTGAAGGTGGACATGCCGCTCCAGGCGTATTTCCGGATCAACGCCGAGAACATGGGCCAGTTCGAGCGAACGCTGATCATCGCGGACGAGGGTGCCCAGGTGCACTACATCGAGGGGTGCTCGGCGCCCGTGTACTCGACCGACTCTCTTCACTCCGCGGTGGTCGAGCTGATTGCGCTGCCCGGTAGCCGGATCACCTACACGACGATCCAGAACTGGTCGAACAACGTCTACAACTTGGTTACCAAGCGGGCTCGCGCCGAGGCCGAGGCCAGGGTCGAGTGGATCGACGGGAACATCGGTTGCTTGGCCCAGGGGTCGACTGTGACCACCCCTGGTGGGGTGAAGCCGATCGAGCTGGTGAGCCCGGGAGACCAGGTGCTCTCGTTCGACGATAACAGCGGTGAGTTGTGTTTCCGGACGGTCACCGCGAAGCGCTTCTCGGGCTACCAGCAGGTCCGAGAGGTCCGTATCGGCACCCGTTGCCTCCGGGTCACCGACAACCACCCCTTCTACTCCTACTTGTATGACCCGCAGATGGCGAAGAAGACCGGCCGGTATGCCCTTGGGTACGTGCGGGCCGATCGGCTCGAGAAGTCCATTGTCCCCGTCACCTCGATCGACTACGGCCATCCACACAAGCTGGAGTTGCCCGAGACGACGACGAGGTTCACCGGCGCCAACCAACATTCGGGGTCCTTCGAAAGTGCGAGGGAGCGGGCGGCGCGACTCGCGCCGATCGAAGAGACGACCGACGATCTCATGTGGCTCTTCGGCTTGTTCGTCGGCGACGGCTCCATCGATCGGAGGCCGGCCCTGAACGGCGGGACGCGGTGGGCTCACGTCACCTTCTCGGTGCCACGGGACGACCGCGCCCGGGCGCGGCTGACGGAGGTGATGCGCCGCTTCATGCCAGACGTCGTCCCGGGTGAGCGACCGGACGGGGTCACGCTGCGCTGGTCGTCAGTGGAACTGGCGGACCTGTTTGAGCTCAATGGATTCGTGAGCGGTGCGTACGTGAAACGGCTGCCCGGGTGGGTACTCGATCTTCCCGAGAGCCAGCGTCTTTCGCTCGTGGTCGGCTACCTCGACTCCGACGGGTGTGCCCGCCGAGGCCGGTTGAGCATCAAGTCCGTCAACCGAGCTCTGCTCGAAGACACGGCTCAGGTCCTCACGTCCCTGGGCATCGTGTCAAGGATCTCCACGGAGTACGACGAAGACCGTGAGGTCCAGATACTCGACTACACCGCGACGGCTCGCGGAAGCCACCGGCTGGAGTTCCGCGCCGACCAGCGCCTCTTGGCCCGGGTCAGCGAGCCACTGCGCCAGGCGACGGGCTCGGCCAGTCCTGCCTTGCGATGGTTCCGTCGCGTCGGTCGTTCGCAGATCGTCCTGCCCGAGAGCGTCGAGATTCGCAAGGTTGAGGTGGGAGAGCGCAGTGCAGCCGTCCCGACATGGGATATCGAGGTCGAGGGGACGGGCAACTTCGTGTCTGAGGGTTTCATCGTCCATAACAGTCGTCTCACGATGAAGTACCCCTCGGTCTACCTCATGGGGCCGAAGGCCTCCGGAGAGGTGCTGTCGGTTGCCTACGCGGGACCGGGACAGCACCAGGACGCCGGGGCCAAGATGATCCACGCAGCTCCCGAGACCACCTCGACCATCGTCTCCAAGTCGATCTCGAAGGATGGCGGCACCACCACCTACCGGGGCACCGTGCACGTCGACGAGGGGGCGACGGGCGCCAAGTCCTTCGTGCGCTGTGACGCGCTGCTGCTCGACGAGCAGTCCGTTTCCGAGACCAAGCCCTACATGGAGATCGGCGAGCGCGATGCCTCGATCGGCCACGAGGCGACGGTGGCCAAGATCGGCGACGACCAGCTCTTCTATCTGATGAGCCGGGGTCTGTCGGAGTCCGAGGCGATGGGGATGATCGTGAACGGCTTCATCGAGCCGGTCACCCGCACGCTGCCGATGGAATACGCGGTGGAGTGGAGCCGGCTCATAGAGCTCCAGATGGAGGGGGCAGTCGGCTGACCGGCTGCTCACGGGTCGCGGTCCGCAACCCCGCAT
>DASPVS010000167.1:0-7946 GCA_035622235.1 Acidimicrobiales bacterium
CGGCCTCAGGTCCTTCAAAGCCCTGAAGATGCTCGGGCGAGCTGCGAACAGGCATTCTGTGTCTGTGAACGGTTGGGTCAACGTGCGTCGTGCTCGAGCATGGGTGTCTCGTTGATCAGCGTAGTGGTGCCCGTGTTGAACGGGCTTCCTTGGTTGGAAGATCAGCTCGAAGCTCTCAGCCGACAAGACTTCGACCAACCCTGGGAGTTGATCATCGCCGACAACGGCTCTTCGGACGGGAGCGTGGGCTTGGTGGAGAGGTGGATCTCCGACCGACGGACGGCTCCACTCTGCACGCCGCTTTTGACAGATGCCTCGGCCACCAAGGGACCGGCTGCGGCTCGCAACGCAGGAGTGAGGACTTCGAAGGGTGACGTTCTGGCGTTCTGCGACGCGGATGACGTCGTCTCCCCAGGCTGGTTGAACAGCCTGGATGCGGCGCTTACGGATGATCAAGGGCTTGATCTGGTGGCCGGGACCTTCGACTTTGGCGCGCTCAACGGTGGTTCCCCGAGCGCGCCGGTTCCGGCTGCGATGGGCCAATTCGCCTTTCTTCCGGCCGGGCTTGCCTCGAATCTGGCCGTGCGACGATCGGCATTCGAGGCCGCGGGAGGTTTCTCCGAGGAGATGAATGTAGGGGAGGACATCGACTTCTGTTGGAGAGTCCAACTGGCGGGAGGGAGATTCGGTCTCGCGACGGATGCGGTGGTGCAGCGTCGTGAGCCAAGCAGCCTCGGCGATCTTTTCCGCCAGACGTGGTCCTACGGTCGAAGCGGTCCCGAGCTCTTTCGGCGTTTCCGCGGTTCGGGAGCCAAGCGATCCATTCGCTCGGCATCCAAGTCGTGGCTGTGGCTCCTCTTGAACGTTCCGAAAATCGTGCGACATGACACCAGACGCGCATGGGTTCGCGCCGCAGGTATGCGGCTCGGAAGGATTTCAGGATGCGTTACCCAAAAGGTGTTCTACCCATGAACGTCTTCGCGACCCGAGTTGTCCGTTGGCGAAGGCTATTGGGAAACGGTGAGGCGAAGCTCGACAGGCAAGGTTCAAGGTTCAAGGTTCAAGAGATGGTCCAGTCCGAGTCCACGTAAACGGGTGAAAGGGCCATCACTCCCTTGGGAGGTGTTACGACCGAGGGTCCCTGCACCGAGAAAGACCCGACGGGCTTCCATCTCACGTAAGGGCGTTTCTTGCGAAGTGGACCGATCACCGCGAGCCAAACGAAATATTGACCCCTGGGTACGGGAAGTTGTTTGAACCGGCAGCGCAGCTCGAAATCCCCTTGGGGGTAGGGAAGGTCCTTCCAAAGGACGAAGATCGGCATCGCTGGGCCCTCTGAGACTCCGAAGTAGAAGCGGGCGTGATCGGCTGTGGCCGAGTTGAGCACGAGCCTGATGTCCGCGTCGCCGCCGGTGGTGACGTCGCCTCCGTCTGGCGCGGATCCCTCCATTTTCAACACGCGAATGAGGTCGTCACCGGCGGACGCCAACGCGGCGTTCTCCTCGATGGCGCTCCGGTAACCAGCCAGTACCTCCCTGGTAGGCCCTGCGGCGCGGACCTCAGCATCGGCGAGCCAGACGGCCTGGTCGCACATGGCCTCTACCGCTTGGAGATCGTGGGATACGAACAAGAGGGTCGTGCCGTCGGAGACCACCTCGCTGATTCGCTGAAGACAGCGTCGCTGGAAGTCGGCGTCCCCGACGGCGAGCACTTCGTCGACGAGCAGGATCGCGGGATCGAGATGTGCGGCGATCGCAAAGCCGAGTCGAACGGTCATGCCGCTCGAGTAGAACTTCACCTGACGTTCGATCGAATCGTTCAGCTCGGCGAACTCGACGATGGTGTCAAAGCGCTGAGCGACCTGTTTGCGTGTCAGCCCGAGCACGTTGCCGTACAAGAAGATGTTCTCGCGACCGCTCAGCATCGGCTGGATGCCACTCTTCACCTCGAGAAGAGCCCCGATCCGACCCGAGGTGTCGCAGCGCCCGGCGGTCTGGTAGGTGACCCGGCTGATCACCTTGAGCATCGTCGACTTCCCGGAACCGTTGATCCCTACGAGGGCAAGGGTCCCGCCAGGGTCGACCTTGAAGTTGATGTCCTTGAGCACCCAGCGGTAGGAGCGGCGCTCGCCTTTGAGGCGCCTCCCAAGACGCTGGACCTTGTCTTGCAGCCTTGGCTGCGTCCGATCAGCTCGAAAGCGCTTCCAGACGTGCTCGGCGATGATCGTGCCCTCAGGCAATGTCGGCAATGCCCACCTCGAGCCTTTCGAAGATCCGGAAGCCCAACGTGAAATACAGGAGAGCGCCAATCGCGCCAATGCCGAGATACGTCCAGTCAGGGAATGTGCCTAGCAGCAGAATGTTCCTGAAGCCGTCAATGACGGGACCGAGGGGATTCATAAAGGAATAGATGCCCCTGAGCGGAAGCCCGTGCCAACTGACCGGGATCTTGGTGAAAGGCCAGATCACCGGCGTCGCGAAGAGCCCGAATTGCATCAAAAGTCCCATGAGGTTGTTCAGGTCGCGGATGTAGACGATCGCTGCGCAGAAAAAGAGCGTCACCCCAGACGTGAAAAGCAGCTCGATCAAAGCCAGGATCGGGAACAACACGATCTGCCAGTGTGGGAGGTACTGGTAGATAACGAAGAGAAGACAGAGCGGGATCCAAGCGATCGTTGTGTAGACGATCTGTTCGAGAACCTGTGACAGCGGAAAGCAGGCTCGGGGGAAGTGAGTCTTCTGCATGAGAGCGAGGTTCTGCAGAATTGCGGCGGACCCTGAAGCCAGAGCTCCACTGAAGAATCCCCAGATGATCAGTCCGCAATACATGTAGATCGGGTAGGGGACACCCGGCACCTTGAAGTTCTTCACGTGAGAGAAGATGACGGAGAAGATGATCAAGTTCGCGACGGGATTGATGAAGGCCCAACCGAATCCCAGTGCAGCCTGTTTGTAATTGGAGCGGATGTCCCGCTCCGCGAGGGTGTAGATCATGTCCCTGCGTCCCCAGAGCTTGCGCAACGAGTAACGCAGATCGACGCGGTGCTTGTACCAGGTTTCCCGAGGCGGCTCGACCGGACCTTGGCCGTTTACGCTTGTGCCGGAGTTGACGAGCGCTGGGGTCGTTCTGCTCGACACCTCACAACACCTCGTCGGGGAGAACACCTGAAGCACCCGTAGCGAATGAGAGCGCTACGGCACGGCGGCTTCGTCCGGGCTGGCTCGGCGACAGAGGTAACGCGCGCTCGCGTCCGACTTCGCACTGCATTCTCTGCGTCAACCCCCCCCGTCCGATCCTCTCAAGGATACCGTGCCCGGCAGTCGCAATCCAAGAACGTGGCCGACGGCGAAATGCGCCGAACACCCAGCTGAGCCTGTCCGCACATCGCATCGATCGGTTCGTGAGCCGAAATGATAGCGTCGCTTGTAATGGCAGTAACTCCACCTAAGGCGATAAAAGCGGGTTTGGATCGAGTTAGAGGAAAGGCGCGTCGTTCTCTTCGCCGATCTGCCATGCGGATCCTCGACATGGACCGAAAGTCATGGATCGTCCCACGCCCCAATCCCTCTGACCCGGAGCTACTCCCCGAGTTCCGGCTCTTCGCGGTCCTGGGGACGTGGATGGAGGAGGACATCGTCGAAGCGACGGTGCAAAACGCCCTCACCCAGGGAGTCGAGGCGGTCTACCTCGTAGACAACAACAGTAGCGACCAGACAGTCGAGCGTGCCGTGGCAGCCGGCGCGACGCTAGTGGAGTCTTTTAAGACACGCTCTTACGACGAGCGGCTCAGGATCCTTCTCATGAACGCCGTGGTCGCACGTGCATCTTTGAAGTCGGACGCAAAATATGTGTGGTGGCTATGGCTCGATGCGGACGAATTCCCGGAGGGACCCGACGGGTTGACCATCCGCGAATACTTGAGCGGCCTCGACCGTTCCTTCAGGCTTGTCGGCAGCAGCTATTTCAACCACTATCCAACCGAAAAACCCCATTACATATCGGGTTTCCATCCACTCGATTTTCAGCCCGATTGCTCACGCTATTTGTGTCAACAGGCATATTTCTGTGGTCAAGCACATTACAAGCATCCACTTCAGCGTTTCGACGCCGGGACCCCGTTTCTGGCAGCCAGCGTGGGATTCCACACCGCCACCACGCAGCCGAACAGGGTGCTCGCCGAGCCCGACGGAGGCATCGTCACCCACCACGTCCCGTATCGCGAGGAGGGGTTCACCCGTGCCAGGCTCGAGCGGCTGACCGGCACGACAACCCGCAACGCGATCAACGATTCCATCGGGAACACGGGGATCAGGAAGCGTTTCGAATCCCTCGAAGCCGTCTATTCCGGCCGGTGGTCTGAAGTCGATAACCAAGTCCTGCGCGTGACCCAGCTCGGGGTGGAGCTCCATCGGTGGCCGGACCTCGACAAGCTTCGGCGCTGGTACGACCTGGAGGATATCGAGGCGGCGAAGGCCGACTGGCGCATCGAACGGGCCTCTTGAGCGCCTTTCTGACGACGCGTGCCCTTCGAGCTTCCGAAGGTCGTATGCACACACCGCCCCACTAGCATTTGTGAAGTGTCTTTTCATAAGGGGGGTGCCGTCGACGGTTCTGGGCCTCGTCGCAGGGTTCTTCTGTTCATCAAGTGCCTCGATCTGGGGGGAGCAGAACGCCTCGTCGTAGATCTCGTGGCTCATCACGACCGTCAGTCGTTCGACTACGAGGTTGCATACGTCCTGAAGGGACACGACGGTCTCGTTCCCGAAATCGAGGCTTCGGGAGTCAAAGTTCACTGTCTCGGATCCCGAGGAAACTGGGACTTGAGTTGGCTCCCTCGTTATCGCCGCTTACTGATGGAAGGACAATTCGACATCGTCCACTCCCATCTCCCGCTGTCCTCGGCGTTGGGACGACTGGTTACTCTCACCCTTCCAACGAGTCGGCGCCCCGTGCTCGTCTACACCGAGCACTGTCTCTGGGACTGGCATCCGTCTGCGGTCAGGTTCTTGAACCGTGTGACCATAGGCAAGGAAAAGGCCGTGCTCGCCGTTTCGGACGTTGTGCGCGATGGGCTCGCGGAGCCTGTCAGGGACCGTGCGGAAGTCGTGGTTCACGGGATCGATTTCGCGGTCTGGCGGTGCACCGACGAAGAACGCGACGAGATTCGACGGGAGGTTCGCCAAGAGCTCGGTGTGGCGGACGACGAAGTTCTAGTTCTGACCGTGGCCAACCTGAGGAAGCAGAAGGGTTACGAGGTGCTCCTGGCGGCCGCGAGGATGCTCTTGGACTTCGGTGCGCCGATCCGCTTCGCCGCGGTAGGCATCGGACCCATCCGTGAGGAACTCGAAACAGAACGGCGCAGGCTGGGACTCGGAGACAGATTTGTCTTTCTGGGACAACGCGACGACGTGATGAGGCTGATGGCAGGATCGGACGTGTTTGCGCTCTCGTCCCACTACGAGGGTCTACCCGTAGTCCTCATGGAGGCAACCACACTGGGAATGCCCATCGTCGTCACGCGCGTCGGGGAAATTCCGAACATGATCGAGAACGGCGTCGACGGACTCGTTGTCGAACCGGGCGATCCCAAGTCTTTCGCCGAGGCACTCGTACGGGTGGTCGAGGACAAGGAATTACGTGTATCGCTCGGACGCAACGCCCGGATCAAGAGTACGCGCTTCGACATAAGAGCAGCGGCTGCGCGAATCGAGCTGATCTACTCCGATTTGCTGGAGGAGCGGGCGAGCGCATAGGGGGATCCAACTCCGGGGCGCCTGTACGGAATACTCCAGTATTTTCGGCTACCGATTGCAACTATTCCAGAGAAATGCCCAATGGCGCCATGCTTGTTGAATCAGGCCGGTTCAGGCTTCGAACGAGAACGCCCACGCTTGACGATACCCCGCCACCTCCTGCTCCCAACCCCACGATGTTTTCGTTGAGAGGGCCCAAGTGCTGCGACCACAGTGGGCGAGGGGTACTTTCCGGTCCGATCGGTGAACACCGGTTCGTGCCGACCTTTCAGTTGAACAAGGAACTGGTCGAAGTGCAACGCCCAGATCGGTAGCTTCATCGCTTCCGCGAAGTAGACGGCATATGGGAAGACGAAGCTCGGTTCGTACGGTCTCGGTTGTTGCCAAACTGTCCGACAGAAGTCGTCGCCACCTATATAGCCGCCGAGATGAACCTTGGGAAGCATTAGTTGGAGATCAACTGTGATACCACGTAGCGAATGATCCCCGTCTATATATGCAAAGTCAAGGCTGCCATCCTCGATCTGATCTACGACATCCTGGGTTCGGCCCCGTAGCACCTTCACACGATCGATAGCAAACTTCGTCCTGTCGAGTGCCTCCGCCATGATGGCATCGAACTGTGTATTGGATACGTTTGCCGGCTTATTCCAATCCTCGAGATGGCGCCACGGATCGATCATGTAATAGGTCTCGATACTGGGACAGTGCTCCAGGATCTGAGCGGCGAACTCGCCTCGCCAGACGCCGATCTCAGCGACTGACTTCGCATTGGTCTCGTTCAGGATCGAGATCCACAGGTCGAAGCGATCGGTCTTGTTCAGGCAGACGCTATCGAGGTCTAGCTCGCTCACGCGGACATTGTGCCAGCTGCCCCAAGCCCCGGTCGCGCTTCTTTGTGAGTCGACTTACTTTGTGAGTCGACGCCTGATCGACCTAGCCAACCGGCGATAGGCGGGAGCGTCCGACGCTCCCGTTACAAAGGGCTGCGAGGTGTGCAGCTCCGCGAGGGGTCCTTCCGACAACCGACGGAAGGCGGCCCATTTCGGGGTTCTCACCATCCGGTCCCAACGGGGATCGCGCTCCAGGTACCAGTCGAGGAAGTGAGAGACGTGTGGGAGTTGCAAGTCGTCGAACACGACGACTCCGCCCTTGCGAAGGAGCCGCCCTGCGTAAAACCAGTCGATAACGGGCATAGGGAACCCATGACACCCGTCGATGAAGACGAGGTCGAGGGTAACGGTCGGTTTGAGCGCGGGAAGGACCGCCTCGGAGGGACCCACGTCGAAGTGGACGGTAGACATGTCGATCCGAAGTTCGGCTCCGTGATCGAGCAGGCCGTCGACCTGTGCTTGATCCGGTACAACGCAGAGATGCTCGCAACGCCACGCGGCGAACAGCAATGTCGAGATGCCGGCTCCCGTCTCGAGCGTTGCGGAACCGGCGCTCACGTTGCTGCCGATGAACTCGTAACAGTCTCGCTGCGTTCTCCATACACCGCCAGGAGCGAGCGGGTGGATGTGGGGAGGAGACTGAAGTACCAGATCGATCGGATCAACCGTTCCGGGACGACCGCGGTCGGAGAGCTCGCCCAGCTCGTCGTCAGACGAACCCCCCGTGTCCTCTTGGCGAAGGCTCATCGCCAACCCCCCCTGTCACCGTCCAAGTGGGGCGAACCTTAACAGCAGACGGCGTGAACCGGCTCGGTCATCGCCCATCCTGGGTCATCGCCCAGCCTGATTCGAGAGTTCGAAAGCCAAGGACTTTATCCTGGCTCTCGCTGTAGTCCACTGGTGCTTTGCGAGAAATAGTTCATTTGCTCGTTCTATCAAGGTGAGCCGAAGCTGATCGTCAAGCAGCAGCTCGGCGCACAATCGCGCAAAGTCCTGAGGATCGTCGCCGATCAGAAGCTGCTTACGGTTCTCGACGCCGAGACCTTCGGCCCCGATGGTGGTGGAGACCACGGCTATCCGGTGCGCGAAGGCTTCGAGGATCTTCACCCTCGTTCCGCTCCCGAAACGGATCGGCACCACAACTAGGTCGGCGCGGGCCAGTTCGGGTTCCATGTCGGGGACGCGCCCAACGACCGTGACGCCTGCGCGGCGTGCAAGGTTTGGGACTGACGAGTCCGGCTCGCCGACAAGTCGAAGCTCTGCATTGGGGATGCGTTCACGAAGGAAAGGGAGAACGTTC
>DASPVS010000168.1:0-3915 GCA_035622235.1 Acidimicrobiales bacterium
TCCTGGGCGGAACGGAACCCCTCTGACGAGGACAGCACAGCTGCGAGGGCGCGCTTTTGCCGGGTCGAGCGTTCCTGCGGCGCCCGAGCTGGAAGATCGGGCGGAAGGTCCAGCGCGTCGGGCACGCTCAGTGATCGTCCCAGTGGCCGTCGTGGGCGGCATGCCGATGGCCGTCGTGCGCGTAATCGACATGATCATCGTGCGGGACAGCCACGTGCCCGCAACCTGCACCGTGGACATGGTGATGTCCCGAATGTTCCGTGTGTTCCCCACCGCTGCACTCGTCCGTGTGGTCGCCATGAACGACGTGGAGGTGGCCATCGTGCGCGTAGTCGGTGTGATCGCCGTGGGGAATGGCTACGTGCCCACAGCCTTCACCGTGGACATGGGAGTGGGCGGGATGCTCGACATGAGCGGTTGTCATCGTTGTTCCTCCTGAACATGTTTGATCGCGTCGCCCACGATGTGCGCGACGTGGTTGTCGATTAGCTGGTATGTGATCTCAGTCGCCCGACGCGTCGTGGAAACCAACCCTGCTTCTCGCAAGACCTTGAGGTGTTGCGACAACAGGGGCTGACTCACGTCTCGTCCGCGAGCGACAAGGGCGTCAGAAAGCTCGTGAACGCAGCGCGGTCCCTCGCCCAACTCGACGACGACCGCCAGCCGGACCGGTGATGCGAGCGCACGAAAGAGCTCGACCGCTCCGTCAATCGGTCCTCGCCCCGCCTCACTCAACTCACTCAACTCACTCACCGACTCAGGCACACTTCTACATTAGCATCCTCTTATATAAGAAACAAGCAATGGACTGAATTCCCTGTTCACGCACTCCTTTTGGTCCTGGTCTGAGCACTCCAAAAAGTCCTACTTGAATCGGTAACCGTTTCGAGTAAGCTTATCTGCAATCATTCCCGTCAAGCAGCGAGGCGCTGCGCAGCCAGTGGAGCAACGAAGACCATGCGACAGAAGCCAACTCTCATGAGCCGCCGAGGCGTGCGATCTCGTGCACTCACTGTCGTGTCGATGCTGGCTGTAGCCGCGCCTACGACGCTCGCTGCGTGCGGGTCGTCGACGCCGTCCGGTTCGGCTCTCGCGTCGAACGGCACGGTCTCTGTCGTGGCGGCCGAGAATGATTACGGCAATGTGGCCGCCCAGATCGGTGGGCGTTATGTGCATGTGGTTTCCGTCGAAAGCAACCCGAACACGGACCCCCACACGTACGAGGTGAGCCCGGACGTCGCGGGAGAGGTGAGCGGTGCCGGGCTGGTCATTCAAAATGGCGTCGGTTACGACTCGTTCATGAACAAGATCGAGTCGGCGTCACCCAACCCGAACCGCAAGGTCATCGACGTTCAAGATCTTCTCGGGCTGCCGGACAGCACTCCGAACCCGCACCTCTGGTACGACCCGAGGACCATGCCGGCAGTAGCCAAGGCGACAGGCGACGAATTGGCGATCCTCGATCCGGCACACGCCAGCTACTTTCGCACGAACGTCGCGAGTTTCGACACGTCTCTCGATCCCTGGTTCGAGGCGATCGCCGCTTTCAAGGCGAAATACGCGGGAACTCCGGCCGCCACCACCGAGCCGGTCGCGGATTATCTCCTGCAGGCGATGGGGATCAACAACCTCACTCCGTTCGCGTTCCAGGCCGACATCATGAACGGCACAGATCCGACACCTCAGGACGTCGCCTTGGAGAACGGATTCTTCTCCAAGCACATGGTCAAGGTGTTCGCGTACAACCAACAGGTCGTTGACTCGCTAACCGAGGCGATCCGAAGCAATGCGGAACAAGCCGGGGTTCCGGTGGTGGGCGTCTACGAAACGATGCCCACTCCCGGTTACGACTATCAGAGCTGGATGCTCGCCGAGACGCGAGCCCTTCAAAATGCGGTGGTCGACAAGACCTCCACCCTGCACCTATGAAACCGATGACAGACATTGGGCGAATCAATGATGAGGTGCTAGCGGTCGAAGACGTAACTGTCGCGCTTTCGGGACGTCTCGTTCTGGACCAGGTCACCTTTGCTGTCGGAGCCGGCGAATTCACCGGGTTGATCGGATCGAATGGAGCCGGAAAGACGACACTCTTGCGCGTCATCCTCGGGCTCCAGCGCCCGGCATCTGGGAAAGTTCGTATAGCCGGAAAACTGCAACGAGGCAGATCGATCGGATACGTACCGCAGAAGGTCCTTCTCGATCCTGACCTGCCCATGAGAGCACGTGATCTGGTGGAATTGGGCGTCGACGGTCATCGTTTCGGCATGCCGATTCCGTCTCGGTCCCGCCGCGAGCGGGTCGAAGAGATGTTGTGCGCCGTGGGCGCCCAACACTTCGCTGATTCCCGTGTCGGTCGACTTTCGGGCGGGGAACAACAGCGGATCCTGATCGCGCATGCTCTCGCCAGTAAGCCGAAGCTGCTCCTCTTGGATGAGCCGCTCGCCAACCTCGATCTGCGCAGTGGACACGAGGTCGTCGAACTGTTGCACAAGATAACCATGGAGCACGAGGTTGCAGTGCTTTTGTCTGCCCACGAGATAAACCAACTCCTGCCGGTCATGGACCGCATCGTTTACCTCGCAGGGGGACGCGCTGCGAGTGGCAAGACGGACGAGGTAGTCAGAGGCGATGTGCTGAGCAACCTCTACGGACACCATGTCGACGTCGTGAACGTGCACGGTCGCGTGCTCGTCGTCGTCGGTTCCGATACGTCCGACGAGAGGCAGGTGGAAGAACACCACGAAATCGAGCTGAGCTGAACCCGATGAGCTGGTTGTTCGAACCTGGTTTTTTCGCCAGTCCTCAGGTCCACACCGCGCTTGCGATCGGTGGGGTTGTCTCCGTCGTCACTGCGGTGGTCGGCGTGTTCACCGTGATCCGAGGGCAGTCGTTCGCCGGGCACGCCCTAACGGACGCCTCCGCTACCGGCGGCTCGGGGACGCTTCTCATCGGCATCAACCCACTGCTTGGATTCGTGGCAGGAGCCGTCGCCGGCGCCGGCGCAATGGAGGCCATCGGCGTCCGTCACGTCCGCGGACGGGATCTAGCGACCGGAATCGTCCTCGGAGCATCGATCGGTCTCGCATCCCTGTTCCTCTACCTGACCACGAGCACGTCGGCCACAACGGGGGCTACACAGCAGATCCTCTTCGGCTCGATCTTCGTGACGACGTCATCGACGGTTCCGCTCGTAGCGACATTCAGCGTGATATCGCTGATGATCGTCGCAGTCATATATCGGCCGCTCGTCATGAGCTCTGTGGACACAGACATGGCCGTCGCCAGGGGCGTGCCGACTCGCTTCGTCGGAATCGCCTACATGCTCGCCCTCTCGCTCGCGGTCGGGCTGTCGTCGCTCGCCATCGGCGCCATTCTCTCGACCGCCCTTTTGATAGGGCCTGCTGCAGCCTCGTTGCGGCTCACGAAACGAATGGGTTGGGCAATAGTCGTCGCCTGCGCCCTCGGTGTCGGAGCCACGTGGTTGGGCGTTCTCCTCGCATACGACAGTGCCGACTGGGGATCCGGCCACGATGCGTTGCCGGTGAGCTTCTTCATCGTCGCGATCGTCTTCGTGACGTACCTTTTCTCGGGTCTCGTGGGCCGAAGGACGGGTGGCATGCGTCGCGGAGAAGTCGTTGGTCGCGGAGAAGTCGTTGGTCACGGAGAAGTCGTTCGTGACGGAGAAGTCGTGGGTCTCAGAGAAGTCGTGCGTCTCAGAGAGATGCGGTACAACGAACTGATCATGGAAAAAATGGCTCTTCACGGTTCGTCACACGAGTCTGGCGAGGATTAGCCGTGTTCTCCGGTTTCATGACCAATGCCTGGATCGTTGCGACGCTCGTCGCGATCGTGGCGGGCTTCGTCGGGTTCTTCGTCGTCATGCGCTCGGCCGCGTTTCCCGCGCACGCAATC
>DASPVS010000169.1:0-3127 GCA_035622235.1 Acidimicrobiales bacterium
GATCCTTTTTGAGGCATTCGTGGACGAGAGCCCGGTAGCGGGGCTCGAAGACATGCAGGGGAAGCATTCCACCGGGAAAGAGGACGGTAGACAGGGGAAACATCGGCGAACGATTGGTCACGTGAGAGCTCCGTGACTCAAACCGCCGACGCGCTCTCGGAGACGCTCGGCGAACGACGAGTAGCGATCGATGATCCCAGGCCAGCGGTAATTCTCCTGCACATATGCCCGTCCGCGTTGCCCCAAACATCTCCGAAGAGCCTCGTCGGCGAACAGGCGGTCCATGGTGGCTTCGAACTCCGGATAGGAGTCGAACCAAAGCCCGCCACCCGAACGCTCACAATGTTCGCGAGTCGCTTCACATCGCGCGTTCACAATTACGGGCAGATCCTCGCTCCAAGCTTCGAGAAGGACGATCGAGAACGCTTCATGCGGCGACGGATTGACAAAAGCTGTGGCGCCGCGGAGCAACCGCCACTTCTCGGACTCGTCGACAGGACCGGTGACGATCACGTCTTTGTTTGGCGGCGGTTCTGCCGTGACGGGACCCGCCATGACCAGTTGAAGGGGGCCAGGACGGCGTTCCTTGTACGCAGCGAAAAAACCCGCCAACATCGTCGATCCCTTGAATCCGTCCACGCGACCAAGACACAGGAGATAAGGACGGTCCGGGTCCGGTATCGACCGGGCTCGCCCGGAATGGGCCTCGTCGGGCGCCTGACCCGAACCAGGCTCTTCGAACCCCAGTCCGACGACGATCTGTGGGGTGTCTGCAACAGGAAACATGCGTTGCACCAATGAACGCTCGCCGAATGTCTGGAAGACGAGACCTTGGCTCATTTCGAAGATTTCTTTGTAGATAGGAAGATGCAGAGCCGGCTCGTCGTGCGCGGCGGGGTGCATCAGCGCGCGCTGCGCCACTTTGGGTAAGCCTCGAACCGTCGTCGTGTACAGGTACGGGTAGAAAGCGAGAAGATCGCGGTCGCTGTCGACGAGGGCTTGGAGCAGTTCCGGGCTTTCGGGGCCCTGCAAGTGCAGGAACAGCTCCGATTCGGAGATGGTTGCCGCGCCGGGCGAGGAGAGAAGTTGTTCGGAGTATGGGAAGAACTTGGGGGGCCTTCCCGAGGTCGTGGGGAAGCGATGCACTACGACATTGTTGATCGTCTGCGATCCGGCGGGGTAATCGTTGGCCCAAGTCATGTGGTCGAGCGCGCACGTCGTGAAGATCTCGACCGACCAATCCTCACGCTTGGCCAGGCGTTCGGCGAGCATCCGGGCGCCGAGCTCCGCACCGCCCAGCACCTCGAGACCGTATCTCGGTACCACGAATCCGTACTTCACGTCATTTCACGTCTCTGTCCATGCGCGGACCGCAGCGGCCATCTGCGCGCGGGAGCGCTCGAGGGTGAAGCACTCTAGGCGTCTTTGAGACGACTCGATCAACACGTCCTTGATCGTCTTGCCGTTCAGAGGTGGTGATCCCGAAAGCGGCCGGCCAAGTGCCTCTTCGTTAACGTCGAAGATACGCCCCACCGCAGACGCCAGACAATCGGGCGTCGCGTCATCGACGAGGACTGCTGCGTCGCCGGCGGTCTCCGGCACGGCCCCCGCTGCGAGCGCCACCACCGGAAGCCGGTGATAAAAGGCTTCGAGGAGTGGCACGCAATATCCCTCATGTTCCGACGCACTCACGAAGACGTCGGCTGCACGAAAGTGTGCGACCAGAGCCCGGTGCTCGATTGGTCCCGTGACCTCGACTGCGTCACCGAGCCCGAGCGCGTGCACGTATTCAGTCAAGGCAATCGCATAGCTCGGTAAGACGGGTCTTCCTACAAGAGTGAGACGCGCTTTGGGGTCATAGACCTGACGGTACAGAGCCAGAGCTTGTACGAGACGATGTTGCGCCTTGTGGGGTGAGATGGTCCCCACGAAGAGCCAGTCAATCCCACCTTTTTCGCGGCGGCGCTCTAATCTCACCGTGGTCGTCGGGTCGGGTTCCACGTCGAAGCCGTCGAGGTCGACGAGCACAGGAGCCACCGAAGTAGACGTCCAACCCTTCGAACGTAGATCCACTGCGTTGAAATTCGAATCACAAATGCCGGTCTTTGAGATTCTCGAGAGCTGGCACACCTGTAGGGCCGCATCGGTCAGCGCGAGGGAAGCTCCCCTGTCCCACCCGTGCACGAGCGAGGCAGGCGTCACGTTGTGGTAGTTCACCCCGATCACTTCGAGGCGGTCGATGAGCCAGTCGGCCAGCCTCGAGGGCGAGGACAGCTGGTAAAGCAAGAATCCGTCACGACGACTCGGTCCCCTGAGCTCGTGCAGGAGGCGGACCCGGCTTTCGAGTAGCGGGTGAACCGCTGTCGCGAAGATCTCCGACTCATAACCGAGGTCTCGGAGCAAACGCTGAACCTGGAGCGTGTGGGTCGTCGTCGCGTCTTCGGGGACGACCGACGGAACTAGTTGGTGGATGCTGGTCGTCAGCTGGGCTCTCCGTGAGACTCGGCCATGCCACGGGCAACGACGGGTCCGTTGCGAACGAGGCCCGCTCTTGCGAGCCCACGGCGAACCTCCGAAAGGAACAGGGCTTTGGTCTTCGCAGGCTCGAAGTTCCGCAGACGGGATCTGCCGGCTTCGATCAAACGTTCGCGCCGACCGGGTTGCGCGAGCACCCCGTGAATCGCTGCAGCCACTGCGGGAGGCGACTTGCTCTCGAGAACCACTCCCCCGCTGCCCACCGTGTCCGGTACAGCTCCCGCCGAGTGTGCGATAACCGGCAGGTCGTTGCTCATCGCCTCGAGAATCGGAAAGCAGAATCCTTCGTGGTCAGACAGGCAGACGAAGACGTCAGCATGCTCATACGCCGAAGCAAGCTCGGCGTCGCTCACCGGTCCCGTGATCTCCACAGCGCCCGTGAGATCTAATGCCTCGACCAAAGCTCTCACCGCTTTCGTGTACAAGTCGTGGCCCAGCCCGCCCACGAGTGTGAGTCGCGCTTGAGGGTCGTAGACGTGACGGTATGCAGCCAGGGCCATCACGATGTCGTGCGCAGCCTTGTTCGGCGCGAGGCGGCCCACGAAGAGCCAGCGCGCGCCAGAGGTTTCGGCAGCTCCAGCCGCAGGAGTTT
>DASPVS010000170.1:0-3843 GCA_035622235.1 Acidimicrobiales bacterium
TGTTCGCGGCATGACCCAGGACGACGCACACATCTTCTGCACTCGCTAACAGATGGGCGACGAGATCGCGTCGGTGCTCGACTTCATTCTCGATCTGCTCCGGGTTTACGGGCTCAGCGACTTCTACCTCGAGCTCTCGACCAAGCCAGACGAAAAATCCGTTGGCGACGACGAGGATTGGGACGAGGCGACCCGAGCGTTACGCGAGGCTGCGGAGCGCGGCGGGCACCACCTAGTGCTCGACGAGGGGGGAGGCGCGTTCTACGGGCCGAAGATCTCGGTTCAAGCGCGAGATGCGATCGGCAGGTATTGGCAGGTGTCGACGATCCAGCTCGACTTCCAGCTGCCTCACCGCTTCGAGCTCGAGTATGTGGGCGCCGACAACGCACGTCATCGGCCGGTCATGATCCACCGGGCGCTCTTCGGTTCCGTCGAGCGGTTCCTCGCGATCCTCATCGAGCACTACGACGGAGCACTCCCGACCTGGCTCATGCCCGTGCAAGTAGCCGTCCTCCCGGTTCGGGACGATCATTCCGCCTACGCGGAGCACGTGGCTGCGACCTGTCGCGACGGCGGTCTGCGGGTTGAGGTCGATCCTGCCGAAGAGCCTCTCGGAGCGAGGATCCGCCGTCGCAAGCTCGAGAAGGTTCCCTATGTGATCGTCGTCGGCGACGAGGACACGAAAGCGGGCACCGTCGGCGTGAACCGTAGGGGATCGACCACGCCTGACCGCGGAGTGTTGTTGGACGCGTTCGTCGAGGGCGTCGTCGCCGAAGTAGAGGCGAAGCTCATAGACGCGCCCATAGACGCGAAGGACGCGACGGTTTGACTCTCGAGAACCTGTGGGCCGGATGGCGCCACGAGTACGTGACTGCCGCAACTCTCGCGGAGCGCACAGGCGAGGACGGTGGATGCGTTTTCTGCCGGATCGCGGCGTCGGGACCTCCGAGCCCCGAGAATCTGGTTGTGTGGCGCGGTGAGCTCACCTTCGCGGTGCTGAACGCCTACCCGTACTCGAGCGGACATCTACTGGTAATGCCGGTCAGGCACGTCGCCGAGATCGACGAGCTGAGCGTCGAGGAGCGAGCCGAGCTGTGGAGCGGGATCGAGCAGGCCATCACAGCGATAACCCGGGCGTACGAGCCCGACGGGCTCAACATGGGCGCCAACTTGGGCCGGGCGGCCGGTGCCGGGATTCCGAGCCACCTCCACGTGCACGTCCTTCCCCGCTGGAGTGGGGACACGAACTTCATGACGAGCGTCGCCGGCGTGCGGGTAATGCCCGAATCGCTGACCGAGAGCTGGCGCAAGCTCACCGAGAGTTGGCCGGTGACGCCTGCGCGACAAGACGCTCCAGCCCGCTGAAATCTCGCTTTGCGCCCAGCGTTTTCAGTGGCCAGCGTTTTCAGTCGACAGCGTTTTCAATCGACAGCGTTTTCAGCGCCGGGTCCTGTCAGTCGCCGGCCTTCGCCTTCGCCAGACGTTCGGCGAGATTCGACGGGAGCACGTCGTAGTGGTCGTGCTCTGCCCGGAACGAGCCGCGGCCACCGGTGAGCGATCGCAGGTCCACCGCATAGCGCTGGATCTCGGCAGTCGGCACCAGAGCCGTGATCCGCTGATGTCCCCCTTCGACGGTGTCTGTTCCCTGAACGCGCCCGCGTCTCGAGTTGAGGTCTCCGAGCACGTCCCCCTGCATCGAAGGCGGAACGGTGACCTCGAGAAGGGATATGGGCTCCAAGACGACCGGAGCCGCCTTTTCGACCGCTTCTTTGAAAGCGAGGGAACCGGCCATTTTGAAGGACATCTCGGACGAGTCGACCGAGTGGTACTTCCCGTCGAAGACCGTTACTTGTACGTCCACGACCGGGTAACCGAAGTGCCCGCCCGAGCCCATCGACTCCATGACGCCCTTTTCCACCGCAGGGATGTACTGGCGCGGTATCGCGCCGCCGACGACCTCGTCGACGAAATTGAAGCCCTTTCCCCGCTCCAGTGGCTCGACACGGATCTCGGCGACACCGAATTGACCGTGCCCACCCGTCTGTTTCTTGTACTTTCCTTCGGCTTGGGTCGATCGCGTGATTGTCTCGCGATATGGGATGAGGACCTCCTCGGTCTCTACCTCGACGCCGAATTTTCGTTGTAGCCGTTCGCATGCGATCGACAGGTGGGTCTCACCGGTGCCGCGTAGAAGGGTTTGATGCGTCTCGTCGACTCTTTCGACCCCCAGAGAAGGATCCTCTTCCTGTAATCGGTGGAGGCCCGTCATCAATTTGTCCTCATCGCCTTTCGACTTCGGTTTGATCGCGATGGCGAGAACAGCCGGTTCCGGCTCGGGTGAAGGAGCTATCACCGGGGTCCCCTTCGGGGCCAACGTGTCACCTGTCGCAGTGTCGGCGAGCTTCGGGACGGCGAGAATGTCCCCTGCTTGCGCCTCGGACATCGGCTCGGACTCCTTTCCGCGAAGCAGATGGAGCACGTGGAGTTTTTCGTCCGAGTGGGTGCGGGAGTTCACGAGCACGGTGTCTGGCCGCACGGTCCCTGACAAGACCCGAAGCAGAGAGATCTTTCCGACGTACGGGTCCGACACCGTCTTGAACACGCGCGCGAGGGCCGGACCGTTGGGGTCGGCCGCGATCTCCTGGGTCGTGTTGCCGGCCTGAACTTCTACAGGTCGGCGGTCGGGTGGGGGACCGATCTCGGCGATGAGAGAAGCGAGCCTGTCGATGCCGACCCCGGTTGCGGCTGAGCCGCAAACCACGGGGAAGACGACTCCTTCGGCAACGCCTTTCGCGAGAGTGGTCTCGAGCTCTTCGGTCGAAGGGATCTCCCCCTCGAGGTAGCGCTCCATCATCGAGTCGTCGCCGACGACGATTCCTTCGACGAGCTGTTCGCGCACGCGGTGCTCGGTCTCTGCCAGATCATCGGGTATCGGGCCCTGGGTGGGCTTTCCGGACTCGTAGATGATCGCGGTGTCGGTGAGGAGGTCTGCGATGCCCCGAAACGCCGACTCCTCGCCAACTGGCAACTCGAGCGGTGCCACTCCGGCACCGAAATGATCGTGCAGATCGCCGAGCACCCGATCGAAGCTTGCGCGATCACGGTCCAGCTTGTTGACGAAGATGAGCCGCGGCAGCTCCAGCTCCGAAGCGAGGCGCCAGACCGCTTCGGTCTGGGCCTCGACGCCTTCGACGGCGCTCACCACCACGACCGCGAGATCGGCTACAGAGCACGCGGCACGGACCTCGCCGAAGAAGTCCGCGTAGCCGGGAGTGTCGATGACGTTCACCTTGACGTCGCCAACGGTGAAGGGCGCCACCGCCAACGACAGGGAGAGGTGACGTTTGATCTCCTCGGGCTCGAAGTCGCTAACCGTGGTTCCGTCCTCGACCCGTCCCTGACGCGTCGTCGCCCCTGTGGCGAACAGAAGAGCCTCTGCGAGCGCGGTCTTCCCTGCGCCGTTGTGGCCGACGAGGACCACGTTGCGTATTCGGGACGGTGGGTAGCCGGGCACCTGAAATCCTCCCTCCCCTAGGGGCGGCTCAGCCTACCGGCACCGCCTGCACCCGTCCCAAGGCGGTAACCGAACCCGTCCTACATGAGTACGAAGACGAGAGGACCGGTCGCTAGATCCCTGGTGGTACTCTCGTTGCTGGCAAATCACTGGAGGGAACCCCCCTAAATGTTCGATGGCCGCTTCCGCCACGCCGTGGACCGGAGCACGCAACCGGTTGGCAGGGCGCTGGTTCGGGTGGGGATCACCGCAGACGTGCTCACGGTCTTCGGGTTGGCTATGTCGGTCGTTGCCGCCTTCGTCATCGGGTCGGGCCATCTGCTCATCGC
>DASPVS010000171.1:0-2813 GCA_035622235.1 Acidimicrobiales bacterium
GCACTGTTCGTGAGCATGAACAACAAGATCCAACGGCTCAACCGCACGACCTCCGCTCAAGCTGGACAGATCCACAAACTCCAAGTCTCCGTCACCACAACGGACAGCTCACTCAGCGCCGCCGTTGCCTGCCTGCAGACGGTGGGCTCGCTGGAAGGACTCTGCTCGAAACTCGCGAAGTGATGTCCGCGCAGCCACACCGATTCGGGCGAAGCAACCAGAGTTGTGTGCTCCATTCATGCTTTGGCATGCTGGTCCCTCGACCGAGAGTCGACGTTGGGCACGAACGAGGAGCATGAATGATCTCGCAACCGCTGATCGTTCTGGGTGCTCCACGATCCGGCACGACCATGGTCTTCCAGGCCTTGTCGACGCATCCCACCCTCTTCAGCCTCTATCGCGAGAGCCAGGGGATCATCAACGAACACTTCCCCATCGAGATGCGCTCCGGACAGTCCGTCGAAGTCACCGCCGAGGACCTCGATGACGAGACGGCGCGGACGATCGCCCGTGAATTCTTCGACCAGGTCGGCAACCTCGAGGCGTCGATGCTCCTCGGACGGAGCGTCCCCCTCATCGCCCGGGCACGGCTCGGTAAGTACCTGACACGGATCGGCAGTTTCCGCAAGGTACCTCCGATCCGCATCGTCGAGAAGACGCCCGACAACTGCTTTCGCATTCAGATGCTCCTCAAGGTCTTTCCGGACGCTCGGTTCGTCTATGTGGTCCGAGACCCGCGGGGGTCGATTGCGTCGATTCACAAGGGTTGGACCGAGGAATCTCGGTTTCAGCGATTTGCACTGCCCGCCGACTTCGCCATCACAGGCTATACCGGCAAATACTGGTGTTTCGGGTTGCCCCCCGGATGGGAGGAACTCGACGGGTCCACCGTCATGGAGATCTGTGCCCACCAGTGGCGGCTCTACAACGAGTTCTGCCGCCGCGATCTCCCGTCGGACGACCAGCGCGTACACCAGGTGCGTTACGAGGAGATTTCCGCGAACCCGGGCTCTGTCCTTCAATCGCTTGCACGTTGGGCCGAACTCGATCCCGTTCCACTGGCCAGGTACAGCAAAAAACTCCCAGTGGTGAACACGTGGACCAAACCAAGATCGGACAAATGGCGGAGGGTCGAGGACCAGATCACCGCTGTGCTCCCGTTGGTGGCCGAGGAATCTGATCGGCTCGGTTATCCACGATGAGCGACTGGTGAGCACGAACATCCAGAAGACAAGAGTTTTGTTCATCGGCGGCGAAGGCCGATCGGGCTCCACCGTTCTTGAACGATTGCTCGCCGTCCATCCGAGGACCGCAGCGGTAGGCGAAGCCAAGTACCTGTTCGACCGGGGCGTCGGTCAACGAGAGCTCTGCGGCTGCGGCCAACCCGTGCCGGAGTGCCCCCTTTGGTCGGAAGTAGGGAAGCAACTCGTCGGCGGCTGGGAGTCCAGGAAAGGACGAGAGCTCGTCCGGTTCTTCGCCAAGGTCAACAAGCCGAGCCGGTTGCCGGTTACCGTGATGGGACGAGGCGCGATGGTCCGGCGAGCTCGGGACGTGTTGGCGGACCTTTATCCTCTGATTGCCGAGCTCACTGGATCATCTGTGATCATCGATTCGTCGAAGCATCCTTCATGGGCGCACCTTCTGACCGGCACGGAAACGGTCGACCTTCGGGTCGTTCACTTGGTGCGTCATCCTTCGGGCGTGGTGCAATCTTGGAGTCGTCCGCTCGAACGGCCTCAAGCGGCCAGTGGGACAGGCGAACAAATGATGCCCGCCCACTCGTCAGTTGAGGTCGTCATCCGTTGGAACACGTTCAACAGACTGTTCGAGCGATTGGCCCGACGGTCCGTACCCACAATCCTCGTTCGCTACGAGGACTACGTCGAGGCGCTCGAAGACACGGTGCGAGCGTGCCTTGGTCTGGTCGGTCTCGCCTACGACTCAATGCCTCTCGCCATGACGAGCGGTCACGGTATTGCAGGAAATCCTTCTCGATTCGCACGCGATGACACGCAGATCTCCGTGGACGACCGGTGGGTGACCGAGCTCGGGGGCGCGAAGCATGCCCTGGTCTCTGCTGCCACGAGACGTCGGCGCCGTACGTACGGCTACCGTTTCAATCGGTCCCTGCCCACACGCCCGATCTTGCGCCATGCCGCGGGCCAGCTCGTCGTTGCCGAGAAGCGTGATCCGGCGAACGAGTCAGCTCGTCTGGAGCCGTCGAAGAACAGAGATGCAGGCGACGACGCAGACGAGCGTGCCGAGGGCACGGAGGATGGCCGCGGAACCGTGGTTGGGCAGGTAGCTCGAGAGCAGGATGAACCCCTCGATGGTCGCTAACGAACCCGCTAACCAGAGTGGGGGCCTCGGGAGGGGGAGAACGAGACGGCTCAACGACGCCATCCCCATCGCCAACAGCCCGTAGGCAGCCAAGGTTGCCAGTGCCGATCCGTTGATGCCTATCCGGGGAACGAGGACCAGATTGAGCCCAACGTTCACCGCAGCAGCTGTGACGGTGATCAAGGCGACGGTGCTCGATCGACCTTCCGACAACAAAAGACGCGAGTGAACATAGGCGGTGCACACGGGGATGGTGGAGGCGACGACCAGCGCTACCACGGGGATGAGGGTCTGCGTGTGGAAGCTTCGCGGCGCCCAAATTCGGAGCACCAATGGTCCACCGAGGGCAATGCCCATGGTGAACGGTACGAGCAACCGGTAGAGGCCGTCGCGGCTGCCCGCGAGGACAGCAGCCCGCGTGGGTGGATCGGTGATGCCAAAGATGCGGGGAAGCCAAGCCAGGTTGAGGAAGT
>DASPVS010000172.1:0-6827 GCA_035622235.1 Acidimicrobiales bacterium
CCATCTCGCGTTCGTGGACCATTACACACGCTTTGCGAATATGGCTCGAATCTAGGATCTTTCCGAAAACCGAACGGGCAGTCGACTGCCTCTCTCGAGACGAGCGCAAAAGCGGGGTAGACAGTTCAGAGCGCCGACCCAGCGCGAATGGCTGCTTCGGCGGCTCCGTTTGTCGCCGTTTTGGCGTCACGCGCCAACTTGACCATGTGTGGCACGCGGTCCGGATGCTTGAGGAAATAACGAGCGACCGCGCCAGCGTTCATCGTCCCGTCCTGGTTGCTCAAATGGAACACTTCGTCGTCGATGGTTCCGTCTGTCGCCCGGTCACTTATGACGCGGTACACCGACCATGAAACGCCGCGGGACTCACAGACCTGTGCGATGGAGGCCGTCTCCATGTCGAGCGAAACCACGCCCTCGTCTCGAAGTCGTGAGATCACCTCGAGGTCCGTGAGGAGATCGTCGCCTGTCCTCATCTTCCCCTTGTGTGTTTCGTCTCCGATCGGAGCCGGGCGGTACTCGGCTCCGCTCGAGGCGAGAAAGACGACCTCGGGAAGGACGAGGGTACCGATCGGCGTCTCGTTGTCCACAGCTCCGGTGATACCGAAGACGATCACGTGTCGCACCGCGACCTTGTCCAACAGGTGCTCGGCGCCCGCGGTGGCGAATTCCGTGCCCATTCCGGTGACGATTGCGACAACGGGCCCGTCACCCAGGGTCCCGGAATACAGGGTGACCCCGTTCCTCTGCTCCTTCTGCAAGCCCAGCTTTTTCACAAGTGGCTTGAGCTCCATCGGCATTGCACAGATGAATGCGATCGGATCCAGCTGATCCCGGTTGTCGTTCACTCGTCAAGCATGCCCCATCCGTGCGTTTTCGGCAGCCGAGGACGGCCCAGGACTTCGACGTGACGTCGAGGTGACGTCGAGGTGCCGTCGAGGTGCCCTGAGACTGGGTCGGTTTCGCCAGGTCCAGCCTTCCGCAAGGATGTCGACATGCGAGACGCCGATCAAGACCTTACGAAATTCATGTGCGAGATCATGCCTTTCATGGGCCTGATAGGGGCGCAAGCGATCGCAGCGTCGGCGGAAGAAGTACGGACCCGAATCGACTGGGCACCTTCGAGATGCACTGCCAGTGGGGTTCTCCACGGAGGCGTGTTGATGACGATCGCGGACGGCACGGGCGCGTGGTGCGCCTTTTTGAATCTAAGCGGTGGTTCGTCCACCACCACTGTCGAGTCCAAGACGAACCTGGTCCGAGCAGTGCGGGGCGGTTCGGTCGAAGCTGTCGCAAGACCGTTGCACGTGGGCCGGACTTTCATCGTCGTCGACACCGAAGTGTGCGACGAGAATTCGAGGCTCGTGGCGCGCACCACACAGACTCAAGCCGTGCTCGCAGCGAGCTCTGGCGAAGTTGACAAAGCCAAGTAGCCTCGGCGCTATGACCGCCGATTCACTTCCCGACGAGATGCTCGACGCAGCCTTCGAGAAATGGGTGGAAGCCCAGCGCGCCGCACTGCAGATCATGCGTGACGCAAAGGATGTTCCCACTACTGAGGCCGACGTCGTCGAGGGCTATAGATGGGTAGCGAGGATTGCGTCACTCGCCTTCGACTGGTTTGTCGAAAAGGCGGACCCCCTTCATCCAGTGCTGTTCCAACTGCAGGACGAGTACCGGAAGTTGCTCGTCGACAATCCGGACGTTCGTTACCTGTTCTCGGTACTCGACGACACTTGTGCCTATCGGCTCGTCGGCACGCGTGGAGACGCCGCATACGTTGGTCTTACCTTCGGCACCCCTATCGGAAAGGGCCAGGTCGAGGGCCGAACGGGAACTACGACCCAAACCTACTTGGACGAGTTCGATCTGGGCCCTGACGGTATGGTCGACATTCTCATCGCGCCGAAAGCCGAGCTGGACAAATCGAAATCGGTCAACAAGATCGAACTCATGCCCGGCACGGGACAACTGGCCGTTAGAGAGACTTTCTTCGATCGTGGTACTGAGCGCGAATCCGATCTGCGACTCGAGTTGGTGGGTGACGTTCCTCCCCCGAAGCTCGATTCCGAGGAGTTCGCGTCAAAACTCGAATTCGCCGGCACGATCCTTCAGTTCGTCGTCGCCACTGCGCTCAGCATGTGGGCGGACACCGCACAGCACATGAACAGCTTCGGGGGCACCGCAGGGGCCGCGCACGTGGAGGAACAGGAGGACGAAGTCCGTTCTCACAGTGACGCAGACATGACGTACCACGGGGGGCGGTGGTCGCTAGGGGAATCGGAAGCGCTCGTCGTCACAGTGCACGAGCCTTCCAAGGACTTTCTCTACTGGGGTCTCACGATCACGAGTCCGTGGATGGAGAGCTACGACTACCGCTATACGACGATCAACCTGAACAACAAGAACGCGAAACGATCGTCTGACGGCAATTGGCGGCTAGTCATCGCTCCGAGTGACCCCGGCGTACCCAACTGGATTGACACCGGAGGACGGCGGGAGGGTTACATGATCGTCAGGTGGGTTCTAGCTGACGGTCCGCCTCATCCCACCTGTGAACTGGTTCCGCTCGATTCGTTGAGACCCCGGTAAGTAAGTTGGTTTTCGTTGGTCTAAACCTCGGACGCCACTCCGAAACGTTGTTGATAACGGGCCAACAAGGCACGGTGTTCTTGTAGGTCAAGCCCTGTTTCTTCGAAGCGGTATTCGTGCGGAGAAGATCGCCCCTCGTGGCGCTTGCGCAAATAGCCGTCAAGACCACGGGAGAACTCGTTTGTAACGGGTAGGTCCCACCCTTTGTAGAGCTTGACGACGACGTTTTTCGGATCTTTTACGAGGTCTAGATAATTGACGTCGGAGATCTGATCGGAGGGAAGCACCCCGGAGTCTCTCTCGGCGGTGACGCTGTCCATCTGGAGCTCGAGACCCATGCAGAGGAACTGCATCATCGTCTCGTGGTCGACGTGGTCTGAATGCATCCAATGAAGGGTCGACATGGTGTCCGCCAGTGATCCCATGACCCGCAGCGGGTCGCGATGAGTTATGACCACTCTCGCGTCGGGATAGGTGTCGAACAAAAGCGCGAGTGAGGAGAGATGAGAAGGAGCCTTTACGACCCATCGGTGCGTGGGCGTCCGCCACTGCAGGGTCTGCAGCATCTTCTGGTGCCACTCGTACTCAGGCCGGCGATCGGAAGTGCTGTGCCAGATCGTGTAGTCGGGAACGTTGTAGAGCCCTGTGAACATGTCGGTCGAGAATTGGTGGGCGAACGCAAAGATGCACTCGGTCGGAAGGGCACCTCCGTTCTCGTGCATCGACGTGAATGCCGGGACCATCTCGTCCATCAAGGTGACCTCCGCGTGGATGAGGTCAGAGGGAAGCTGAGCTCCGGGCGCCTCTGGAGTCGGAACCGTGTAGACCAACTCCCAGAGCAACGGCGCGCGGTTGGCGGGGTCGCAGGCGAGCAGCTCGTGGAGGAGGGTCGTTCCCGATCTTCCGAGTCCCGTTACGACGATCGGTGCGTGCACTCTCTGTTCGGCGATCTCCGGGCGCTCTATCCAAAGATGAACCAGACGTAAGCGGTTCTGGAGAAGTAGCTGGAGCTCGCAACGGGCTCGCACCCTCCCCGCCAGATGGAGCTTGGCTTCGCCATCGAGGCTCTCGCAGAGGAGACCCAAGGGCAATCGGAACCAATCGTCGCCGTAGTCCTCGAGGCCCGTCGCCTCTGCCGATGCCCTCAACAGAGAGTCCGGGTCGAGCGGGACCATCGACCGGCCCTCGTCACCGAGGGCGCGGCCAACGGCTACCAGCTTGTCGGCCCAAGGGGCTCGGGGGGGCGGGCTCCAGCTCACGGGGGTGCACGTTAGGCGGAGCGATGGGTATGTCTACTGGGGCGTGGCTGGACCGATGGATATGTCCAATAGGCGTCGTCGACGTTATGAGGTGCGGCTAGCTGTCCGACGTGAACGTTCTCAATGGTTTCACAGGTAGCGTCAACGGTGTTCTCAGGCTCCGGGGGTCTACTGCAGGAGAACAAAACGGTTGATCCACGGTCTGAGCCGTGAGAAGGAGGACCGGTGAGCGAGGACGCGCCCACACCTGCGCCCCAGGGCGATCCTGAATATCTGCAGGGGAACGAGCCAGAGAAGACCGTGTCTGAATCCGCGGGTCCCGCTGATGCGTCGGCTGGCGCAGTTCATCCCGACCCGGGCACAGCCGCCAATCCCTTGGGCAGTGGGCCTGAGCCCGCCGATACTTCGCAGATCCCCGCATTCGGTGGGGGCGATACAGCGACGTACCCGGCGACGGGTCCGGTGTCGCATGGAGCAGGAGCAGGAGCAGCTTCGGGACCTGGAATCGGCCAAGGAGCAGGGGTCGGTTCCAGGCCCGGAGACGAAGCCGGCGAGCCCACCTATCCGCCGCCAGCCGCGGCGCCCGGGTGGGGTCACCCCGGCTGGCAGGCCCCTCCTTCTCCGCCCCAAGGGGTCCATCACCAGGGATATGCGGGGCAGGGATACGGATCGTCCGGCCCGTACGGTCAATCCGGAGCGTCGGGCGGATACGGCCAGGGCTATGCCGGGTACGGATATCCCCCCGGTCCTGGATACCCAGGACACGAGCAGACCGCCGGCGGACCAGGCCATGGATACGGCGCACCCCAGCAGCCCCAGGCGCCATACGGGCAGGGCTGGGCGCCGGGCGCGACCGGGTGGGGCACCCCTCCCCAGCATCCGTGGGGTCCGCCGCCGAACCAGCCGTCCCGTCGTCCTGATCGCGGAGTACGCGTCGCCGTGGGAGTGGTAGCGGCGCTCGTCGTCGCGCTGAGCGGCTTCGCCGTCGGCCGGGTTTTTTCGAATAGCTCGAACACGTCGTCGAACGGATCCTCCGCTTCGCCTTCGTTCGGCGGATCGTTCACGACTCCCAACGGTGGCCAGTCGAACGGCGGCGCCGGCAACGGCTTCTCGAACGGGAGCGGAGGAACGGGATCGTCTTCTGGCAGCGGCAACGGCTCCAACGCGCTGTCCTCCAACGTCGCCGCCAAGGTTGATCCCGGAGTGGTGGACATCACGACGGTGCTCGGTTATCAGAACGGCGCGGCCGCCGGAACCGGCATGGTGCTCACGTCCGACGGTCTTGTTCTCACGAACAACCACGTCGTCGCCCAATCGACGAGCATCAAAGCGACTGACGTGGGAAACGGCCAGACCTACACGGCCACCGTGGTGGGGACCGACGTCAGTGCTGATGTCGCAGTGGTCCAACTGCAGGGAGCGTCGGGTCTGAAAACGGTGAACATCGGGCAATCGTCTTCGGTCTCGACCGGTGACACGATCATCGCGATCGGAAATGCAGGTGGGGTGGGTGGAACGCCGAGCGTGACGAGTGGCCAGGTGACGGCGCTCGATCAGTCGATCACCGCCAGCGACGAATCTGACGGAAGTTCGGAGCAACTCAGCGGGCTCATCCAAACCAACGCCGATCTCCAGCCTGGAGACTCGGGGGGTCCTCTGGTCAACTCGGCTGGACAGGTCGTCGGCATGGATACCGCTGCGTCGAGCGGATTCAGCTTCTCTTCGAGCAGCAACGAGGGCTTCGCCATTCCGATCGACACGGCAATTTCGATCGCCAAGCAAATGGAAGCGGGTAAGGCGTCGTCCACCATCCACATTGGCCCCGCTGGCTTCCTAGGAGTCGGGGTAGTGCCTGCCGGCCAAAGCAGCTTCGGGCTCGGCGGCTCCTCGAGCTCGGGTGCCGAGGTCCAGCAGGTTCAGCCAGGGTCTCCGGCCGAAGGAGCAGGAATCCAAGTGGGCGACGTGATCGACTCGCTCGACGGCCAAACTGTCGACTCTCCTTCGACGCTCACGACCTTGATGCAGGAGCACCATCCAGGTGACCAAGTCGACGTGGGATGGACCGATTCGAACGGGGTCCAGCACTCGGCGGAGGTCACGCTGGCGACGGGGCCCACGGCCTGATCGCTGCGCAGCCAGGTCCGGGTAACGCCCGGGCAACCAGGTGGCGCCGAGTCGAGCACTTCGTTGTCGGCACAAAGTCTCGTCTCTGGTGAGGCTCCCGGGTAGCAGCCGGGAGCCTTACCGCGTCAGGCGAGGCGGATCACGTCCTGGACCACCAGGACGGTGACCAGCAGCATCACAGCGAGATAAACAAAGGTGACCGGCCACCGCCACGCGTGGTCGGCCAACCAGAACCTTCGAATTCCCTTCACATCGAAGATGAGCGCAAGAATTCCGATCGGGATCCCGATCGCGGCGCCGACGCCTGTCGCCAGACCCACGAGTGGCGCCACGAAGGGCAGAATCACATAACTGAGCAGGCACCGGGTTCCCGAGAGAACCATGGACGTGCCGAAAATGCGATGCGCCTCGTCGTAGCGGGCCCGAGGGGGCCCGTTGTCTACGTGAAGGATCCTTCGCGCTCGGACATCGGCGGTGGAACGGCGCTTTTGGGTCGATACAACGCCGGGGGCCTGGACGGTGCTCACCGGGTCCACGGTACGAGGGCGGCCGACCGCGGTCCAGTCAGCGCGCCCGCACCACGTGCTGGCTGGTGCGACTTCTGAGCCGCAGCGGCGCAAGGAACGGCCCAAGGGTGCCAAATCTCGCAAGACGACCTGGTTGTCGACCAAACTTGCGTGTTTCCGATACTCGGCACGAGGAGGTCTGAACGTGGTCACGCCCAGGGCATGGGGTCGTAGCGCCAAAATCCGGATGCTCGGGCAGATCTCCCTTTTTTCAGCCTGTAGCCAGCGAGAGCTGGGGCTCGTGGCCACCCTCATGGTTCCTTCTCAGTTGAAGAAGGGCACCGCT
>DASPVS010000173.1:0-7599 GCA_035622235.1 Acidimicrobiales bacterium
ACAACTCGAAGTTGGAGCGAATGTGCCAGGTTCACGACCGAAGCCACGATCACATCGGCATCCGAACCGGCAGCGAGCTCGTCGATGAAGGTCTTGTCCACTTTCAGAACGTCGAGCGGAAACTGTTGCAGGTGTGCGAGCGAGGAATACCCCGTTCCGAAGTCATCGATTGCGAGCGTGACTCCCAGCTCCTTCAACTCCGACAGGACCGCACGGGCCGCATCCGAGTCGTACATCAACGCACTTTCGGTTATCTCCAGTGTCAACTCGCCTCCGGAGAGACCCGTCTGGGCGAGCACACGCCGCACCGCGGGGACCAGACCTGCATGATCGATCTGTCGCGCTGAAACGTTGACCTCCACGGACAGCGGCGCGCGTGAGGTCTCCTTCCACTGTGCGAGCTGTCGGCAAGCCTCCTCGAGAACCCAGACGCCGATGGGAACGATCAAGCCACTCTCCTCGGCCACCCCGATGAACCTCTCGGGAAGGACGAGCCCGTGTTGCGGATGATCCCACCTCACAAGAGCCTCCACCGCCACAGTGGATCCGTCGGAGAGATCGACCACGGGCTGGTAGTACACGTGCAGAGCGCGACGTTCCAAGGCTCTGTGCAACGAGTGCTCCGTGCTGAACCTGTCGAGGACCCGCGCGCGAACGTCCTCTCCGAGAACTTCAGTCGCCCCTCCTCCTCGACGCTTCGCCAGGTGCATGGCTGCGTCGGCATTGGAGAGAACCACGTCCGCTCTGTCGACGCCTTCAGTGTTTCCGGCGATGCCGATGCTGGCGGAGAGGAAGACCTCGCCTGCTGCGAGCTCGAACGGCAGCGACATCGCCTTCGATGCCTTGCGCGCGAACGAAACGGCGTCCGCCTGGGCGTCCTCGCCCGAGAAAAGTGCGAGGAACGTGTCGCCGCCCAAGCGGGAGACCAACACCTGGGATCCGTCGAGACCTGAAAGGCGCTTCGAAGTTTCGATCAGGACGTCGTCACCTGCATCGTGACCAAGCCCGTCGTTGATGGTCGTGAGCCGGTCAAGCCCGAGGACCATGACAGCGACCTGACCTTCGGGAGCTGCTTCGAGCTTCCTGGCCAGGGCGAAGCTGAACGAGGCGCGGTTGGGCAGGCCCGTCAGCTGGTCGTAGCCGGTGGCGCGCGACGGCGCGTCCTCACGGCCGCGTTGCTCGCGTCGCTCGTAGTGCTCGTGGTGCTCGTGGAGGTCGATCACAAACCCACCCACACGAAGGTCCACTCCGGCCCCTGCGGCGTAGGCAACCCCTCCGACTTTCATCTCGTGCCCGTCGCGGTGCAGCAACCGGAGGTCGTTCCATCCCTCGTCGAGGCCGACGACGTCGCCCCCGGAAGGAGTGGGGGACGATCTCGCACTTCGGAGCATGTCCTCGTAACGGTCGAGGTGGCCCGGTGAGACGAGGAACTCGGCAAGCGGCTTGCCCACCACGTCATCCGCTCGCCAGCCGAAGAGCTCCTCGGCGCGGCGGTTCCATTCGGTCACAACGCCGGCGCCGTCGACCTCCACGAAAGCGTCTCGCGAAAGTCCGACGACCGACCGGAACTTGGTCTCCCAAATGCGATCAGTCTCGTCGGCGGCGACAGGAGCCCTCCGGCTCGCGGCGCTCGCGGTCACCCTGTCCCCGCCTCGTTACCTCGAGGCATAAAGTCCTTAACCAGGTTCACCTGGGGAAATACCGAGCGTGTCGGCCGGCTCGGCGCCCCCCGTGATTTCGTTTCCGCACTGCAGGTCAATTACCCAGGCGGAGCCCCCAGGCGTCCGGGTATTACGAGAGTAAGGGCTGGACATCACCTCGGTCAACGCACAGTCGGCTGGTCCGGGTCGCTGCAAGGCGCATACGGTGCCCTCATGATCGAGGTGACCGGCGTTCTGCAGAAGGAGGCCTGGGACCGCAACGTCCTGCCTCCGGTCGAGAAGGTCCGGGCCGGCCTTTGGTCGATCCCGGTCCCGATTCCGAACAACCCCCTCAGGTACGTGCTCGTCTACGCCCTCGAGCTCGATAACGGCGTCGCCATCGTGGACGCGGGCTGGAACACCGACGACGCCTGGTCAGCTCTGAACGATGGACTCGAGAAGGCAGGCGGGTCGATATCGGACGTCCGAGCAGTACTCGTCACCCACATCCACCCCGACCACTACGGACTTGCCGGACGCGTGCGCGAGGAATCAGGTGCGTGGATCGGACTTCATCCAGACGATGCGGACATGCTCGAAGCCAGGTACATGGAACCGGACGACCTCCTCGCGCGGATGCGCGTCTTCATGGAGGACGCGGGCGTCCCGGCTGAGAGATTGCCCGATCTCAGCATGGCGTCGATGGTGATCCGCGATCAGGTGAAAGCGGCGCAACCCGATGTCCTGTTCGAGGACGGGAAGAGAGTGGACGTCTCAGGGTGGGATCTCCGCACGGTGTGGACGCCCGGGCACTCCCCCGGGCACGTCTGCTTCTACAGCCCGGACCGTCAGCTCCTCCTCTCGGGAGACCACGTACTGCCGCGCATCACGCCCAACATCGGGGTGCATACTCAACAGTTCCCCAACCCTCTCGGGAACTTCCTCGAATCCCTTCTGAAGGTTCAGAACCTCGATACCGAAGAGGTCCTGCCCGCTCACGAATACCGCTTCGCAAACCTGCGCGGTCGAGTCGACGAGATCATCGAGCATCACGCGGAGCGGTTGGCTGAGATCGAGGACCTCTTGGCGAAGGAGCCTGGCCTCACCGCGTGGGAGCTGTCAGTGCGCCTGCACTGGTCACGGCCATGGGACGAGATTCAGGATTTCATGCAACGCGCGGCCGTGGGCGAGACCCTCGCGCATATCGTGTTACTCGAGATTCACGATCACGTGCGGCGTGAAGGGAAACTTCCAGCGCACTTCTATCTCGTGTCGCCCAAGGAGGACTGAGGCCTCCTCCGCTCTTGGCAGGATTTAGCCGAGTTGATCAGCCTGGCGTTCTCTACGCCGTCTGAACGCGACGAGGATCACCAGCGCCAAAACGATGACTCCGACGACCACGAGCGCCCACTCACCGATCGTCGAAGCGATCCTCTGGTAGGACCTCCCTGCCACGAATCCGAGGAGAACGAACGTCGTGCCCCACGCGATCCCGCCTGCAGCGTTGTAGGCGAAGAACGTGCGGTAGCGCATGCCACTCATTCCGGCGATGCCGGGTACGAGTGCACGCGCGAGCGCGATCCAACGGCCGAGGAAGACCGCCGGCCCGCCCCGCTTTTCGATGAGAAAGCGCGCCTTTTCGACTCCGAGATTTCGTCTCATAGGCCGTCGTCCGAGCAACCACGGCCCCAGGCGCTTTCCAACCTCGAACCCCACAGAATCTCCTACGATCGCCGCGACGATGATCACAGAAAGCATCACGAACAAGTTCGCGTGGTGCAAGGACGCGAGCGCGCCGCCGACGAGTGCCGCCGTCTCTCCGGGTATGACGAACCCCAGCAATATCGAGGCCTCGCCAAAGACGAGCAATCCGCAGAGCACGTAGACGATCGGTCCGCGAAAAGACTCCAGCCACGTGTTGAACCACGAAGAGATGCTCGCTAACTCCCCCACCGGTCCTCAGTGAGTTTTCAGCGGGGCCAGGACACCCACGAAGCACTCACCCAAGTGCGACGGACACACACGGGGCATTTCATCCAGCGGGTGAACCCGCGGCCCGGGCGCCAAACGAAGAACGGTACGTGCAGACGCGCGTACTCGAACAGATCCACTTCACTTCGCGCGTCACACGATGAACAGTGGAGCTCGATGAGACCGATTTGCGGCGGGTCGCCAAAACGAACGGGCCCTCCGGCGACAAAGGAGTCTTTGGCGGGGTCTTTGGCGCCTGATCGGTACCCGCCTCTTGGTCGCGAGCGGAGCGGTGCTTGTGCCGCCGACCCCGCCGCCGACCTCGCCGGCGACGAAGTGTTGCGACCCGCGCGCGCGGCGGGAGCACTCGTCGAGAACAGGGCCAACCGGCCAAGTCTGGGCGACCGCGCAGGTGGCTCTGGTTCGGGTTCCACACGCTGGGCAGGAGCCCAGTAGAGCGACCGCTTGCCGAAGGGGTCCGGCCCTTGGTTCGTGGATTTCAAGTCGCCCATGACAGCACTGGTCAGGACACCGGATGACGGTCTTGGTCGAGTTGCAGCGCCAAAGAGCGGTAGGCCTCGGCTCCCGGAGAGCCCGGCGAGTGCTGCAAGATGCACCGACCCAGACCAGGAGCCTCAGCGAAACGGATCGATTTTCTGACCGGGGGATCGAACACGTGCAAGTCGTATCGCTTGCTCACCGCATCGAGAATTTCGCGGCCGTGTCTGGTTCGTTCGTCGTACATCGTCGGTATCACGCCTCGCACGACGAGGTCCGAGTTGGCGAACATGCGTATGTCTTCGACGGTTTCCAACAGTTGGCCGACACCTCGATGTCCGAGTGATTCGCACTGGAGAGGAATGAGCACTTCGGATGCAGCTGTCAGACCGTTGATCGTGAGAACACCGAGTGACGGCGGGCAGTCGATGAGGACCAGCTCATAATCGTCGAGGACAGGCGACAGTGCGCGCGCAAGCACGTGCTCGCGACCTGTGCGCGTGAGCAAATGCACTTCCGATCCCGCGAGGTCGATCGCGGACGGCAGCAAGTCGAGGCCTTCCACTCCCGCGACCGATACACGAACGTCGGCAGCTTTTGACTTTCTTACGAAAGTGTCATGAAGCGATTGCGGGAGACGATCGGGATCGAGGCCGACCGAAAACGTCAGACACGCTTGGGGATCGAGGTCGACCATGAGAACGCGCCGACCGAGCTCGGCGGTGGCGTATCCGAGTGAATGGACGGTGGTGGTCTTGGCAACCCCGCCTTTCTGGTTCGCCACTGCCACGACACGAGTCACCGGCGCAGTCTATGAGTGTGAAAGCCAACGCGCGACGGCTCTGGTCCACCCGCGAACACCCGCCACAGAGAGCGCTCGGAGGTGGTCGCCGGGACCGTACGGACGTGGGTTACGGGGTCCGCCTACTTTTCGTCTCTCGACCTCGCCGCACCACCGTCCGCTCGAGGATTCCCAGTGTGGCGCGCAGAGCACCCTCGGAGATCACCGGAAAGATGTTGGCGTCCTTCCAGACGGGGTCGATCGAAGACCAGTCGTAGTACGAGGTGACGAGCGTGCCCTCGTCAACCGGCTCGAGCGTGTACCCGTAGACGTGGCCGATCTGGGGCTTGATCTGTCCAAGGATCGTCCAGGCGATCTCCTTGTCAGGTACAAACGTCTTGATCGTGACGGTTACGTCGTAACGACCCATGGGGTAGTCGTTCAAAGCCTCGCGGTCCATATGGACGACGAAGCTGTCACCCACCGCCGTCACAGGTTTCCCCGTGGCGTCCATGAGCATCCCCGAGCTGTCGATTTCGACGTGACCCTGAGGGTCACAGAGCACGCTGAAGATTGCAGCTGGTTCCGCGGGGATGGTCCGTTGGACCTCCAGTCGCTCGCTCAGTCGCTCGCTTGATTCGCTCACCATGACGTCATCTTGGCACGGAGAAGACCGAGGCGAACCAGGCTTGTTGCATCGACAACGAGGAGGTCTGGAGATGTCTTCAGTCGCCGACCGCGATCTAAGAAGCGTCGAGCCGAATAGAGGTCGAGCCGAATACAGGTCGAGCCGATAGAGGGTGGCGCCGATAGAGGGTGGCGGGTCGGGGGGTCTCAGGGCCGATGGCGGCCCGGCCCCGAGACGCACCCCCGTGCACACCCAAGGCGGAGGCGGGAACCGCTCTCGGGTGTCTAAGGTCAGCCTAATAACCGTCTCGAAAGCCTGAATGACGCCCGAGATATGGGAACATTGGCTTCGGGATGATGAGCGGCGACCACGGAGAGTGGCCTGGGCGGGCCGTAACCGGTAGCGGCGGTTTGGCAGAGGAAACGCCGCCGGCCGGCGTGTTCTTCGCCGTCGTCGATTCGACGGGTCGACTGATGGCATTGAGCGATGCGCTAGAGAGCCACCTCGGCTACGAACCACGACATTTAGCGGGATCTCGTGCCATGCGGATCTTTCCCCAAGAGGACCTCGACCGCCTCGTGGAGACGATGGACGAAAAAGAGGCGCTCGACGTTCCTTTCTCCGGGCGGATCATCCACATCGACGGGCGTATCGAACGTATGGACCTCATGGCGACCCTCCTGTGCGGTTCGTCGGGTCCTTGCGGGATGTTGATCCACTCGACCGATCAAGTTCCTGCCGCCCAAGTGGACGAGCAGGTCGAGAGGAGCCGACGCCGCCTGCGCGCCCTTTTCCACAACGCCCCCGTCGTAATCTCGGTTGTCGGGCGCGACGGGTTCTGGCTGGAATCCAACGACGCCGGGACCCGAATGCTCGGATACCCGAGGGGCTTCGATCCCGAGGGTGGGATCTTCTCACTCCTTCACGAGGACGATGTCGCGGTGGCGCAACAAGCACTCGGAGAGCTCTTGGACGGGACCAGGAGCCCAACGGAGCCCGTGGAGCTTCGGGCCAAAGCGGCAGATGGCGACTGGCACACGTTCGAGAGCTTCGGTCAGAACCTGCTCGACGACGACGCCGTCGGTGGAATCGTGGTGTGGGCACACGATGTGACCGAACGAAAGCGGGTGGAGGAACTTCTCCGAGCGAGCGAAGAGCGATTCCGTTGCCTGGCCGAAGCCGCGACCGAGGGAGTGTCGATCGTCGAGGACGGAATCGTCATAAGCGCGAACCCCTCCTTTGCCGAGATGTACGGATATCGGCCGAATGAAGTAATTGGTCTTCCAGTTACCGCATTTCTCACTCCCGAAGTGAACGAGGAAGTGCTTTCTACGATCGAAAAAACCGAGCCGATTACACGTGAATACTGGGCCCTGCGTAAGGACGGCGGTCGTTTTCTCGTTCGGACGACGGGCCACTCGATCGTCTACCGCGGCAGCACGGTCCGGGTGACCACCCATACGGACCTGACCGAACAACTTCAGATCGCAGCACTTCACGAGCGTCGGCGTCTCGCCAGGGACCTGCACGATGGGCTCGCCCACGAACTCGCGCTCATGGTGGCCAAAACAGGATCACTCCTACGCGATGATCCAGACTCACCTGTCCTCAAGGAACTCGTCAGCGCGTCCGAACGGGCTCTGGACGAGGCTCGACGTGCCATCTCCGTTCTTTCAACTGCCAACGCGGAACCACTGGCGCACGGTCTGGCTCAGACCGTCGAAGACGTAGCCAACCGGCACCGGATGCTCCCCCACATCGACGTGACGAATGCCATCGATTTGCCGGCCGACATTTGCGAGGAGCTCCTTCGAATCGTCCGTGAAGCGATGACCAACGCCGCAAGACACGGGTTCGCGAGCGAGGTCTGGGTTCGATTGTGGCGAGACGACGAAGTTCACCTGACAATCGAGGACAACGGCCGCGGTTTCGAAATCGACCGCACGCATTCCCGTGGGTTCGGTCTGGTGAGCATGCAAGAAAGGGCGGCCGCAATCGGAGCCACTTTCTTTTTGGACTCTGCGCCGGGTGTCGGAACTCGAATCGAGATCGTCGTCGCCACGAGCTCCACGATTTCCTCG
>DASPVS010000174.1:0-11174 GCA_035622235.1 Acidimicrobiales bacterium
CCCAGTTCCCCAACATGACCGCCCTAGCCGACGAGTTCGCCTTCGCCGACCCCAACGAACGCTTCGAGCTCCTCATCGACCTCTTCGTAGACGGCCTCTCCCGCCGCGCCGCCAAACTGTGACCGTCAGAAAGGAGGTCCTCAGCTTCTATCGGCTCAGGCCCTCGTCGATCCTCCGCTCTGTGCGTAGGATGTCCACGGTCTCCGGACGCTGCACTGCCGGTGGCCACGATTAGCTCCGCCACGGCAGTGAGGATGCGCACGTGAAAGACGCTCAGAAGCCGGACCACATCAGCCTGAGCACGCTTATCGGCCGTCTCAAGGACGGTCGCTTTGTAATCCCTGACTTTCAGCGCGACTTTGAGTGGACACCACAAGACATCCGTGACCTCATGCGGTCGATCTTCCTCGATTACTACATCGGCAGCTTGCTGCTCTGGAAGGGGAAGCCCGAAAACTTCACCGCGCTGGCCTGTGAAGCGATCTATGGCTACATCGGCGCGGACGCACACCCCGAACACATCGTGCTCGACGGACAGCAGCGGCTCACGGCGATGTATTACGCATTCGTTGCACCGGACCTGGCGGCTCCGAACCGCGCCAACCGCTACTTGTACTTCATCCAGGTTCAGCGCTTCATAGAGGGCGCGTACGACGAGGCCTTCCACTACGACTGGACCAGAGGCGGCCTCAATCTCCTGGCTAACCGGACTGCGCAGTTCGACACGCACATGTTCCCGCTCTCGATCGTCGGCAGCGGAGGATGGGATTTGCCCAACTGGGTGCAGGGTTACGAGGCCCACTGGCGCGACAAGGCCGACAAGGCGCGCGTTAACGACGGCGAAACGGCCGAATCCGCAGGTCGCTACGCGGACGATGCGAAAGCGTTCGGCGAGCACCTGAAGGGGATCACCGAGCAGTACCAGATCGCCTATATCGAGCTGGACCGCGATTTGACCCTCGATAAGGTTTGCGACATCTTCACGCAGGTCAATAGCAAGGGCATCAGGCTCGATGTCTTCGACCTCATCAACGCGCTGGTCAAACCCATGGGACTCCAGCTCAAACACCTATGGCGGGAGGCGGCACCCAAGCTCGATTTTGTCGATACCGAGCGCATGAACGTCTACATACTGCAGGTCATGTCCATCCTCCGGCAGACGTATTGTTCACCGAAGTACCTGTATTACCTGCTCCCTGGCCAAGAGAAGACGGTGCGCGATCAGCATGGCGTGCTCAGCAAACAGGTGCTCGTGCCGGACATCACGGATTTCCAGGTCCTGTGGACAACTGCGGTCGACGCTCTGCAAGCAGCGATCGAGCTGCTTCGCCACCCTCAAGAGTTCGGCGCCATCTCCTCGTCATACCTGCCGTACGTGTCGATCCTGCCTGCGTTCTCGGCTTTGCAGCTCCACGCCAACACGCTGCCCTCGAACCAGCGTCTCAACGCCAAGAGGAAGTTCCACCACTGGTACTGGGCTAGCGTCTTCACCAACCGCTACTCGGGCGCTGTCGAGTCGACGACGGCGCGGGATTTCCAGGACGTTTCCGCCTGGTTCCAGGACGACAACAAGGAGCCCGCGCTGCTCGCCGAATTCAAGCAGCGCTTCCGTACACTGGAACTCCGCAAGGAGGTAAGGCGCGGAACATCCGTCTACAATGGTGTCTTCAACCTCCTGGTTCTCAGCGAGGCCCGGGACTGGATGACCGGGGACGTGCCCAGGCCGGGTGATCTCGACGACCACCACATCGTCCCGAAGGACTGGGTTAAGGATCATGAGGGTATCGGCTCGCTCATCGACTCGATCCTCAACCGCTCCCCGCTTACCGCGGAAACGAACCGACACGTCATCAACAGCAGGCTTCCGAATGCCTATCTCCCCGAACTGATCAAGGCGAACGGGGAGGCGGCAGTGCGGTCAACGCTGGAGTCACATCTCATTTCAAGGGCAGCCTTCGACATCCTGCTCCGCAAACCGTTCACGCAACAAGACTTCGAGGAATTCCTGGCCGAGCGCCAACGCGCGATCCTGGATGCGATCGAAGACCTGCTCATCAAAGAGCGTCTCGACCTTGCGCCACCACTGCGCGAGCTCGATGAGCAGATCGAGGACGCCGAGCTGCGCCTGCGGAGGGTCGTCCGCGATGCCCTGGACGGCGACGTCAGCATGGTCCCATCCCACGTACGCGAGAAGGTCGCTGGACGGGTTGAAGCTGCCGTCCGCAAGAGCCCCGCGCTCGATAGTGATCGTCATCAGACTTTGACCGCGCAGCTGGAGTACTTCGACCTGCGCGAACTGCAGGACACCATTACAAACAAGACCTTGTGGCCCCGGTTCGAGGCCCGCTTCGGCACGAGAGAAGCGCTCGCAGGCCGGTTCACCCAACTTGCCGAGCTGCGGAACGGAATACGGCACAGCCGCACAGTGGACGACGTCACTCGCAAGGACGGAGAAGCCGCGCTCCTCTGGTTCAGGCAGATTCTCGCCTAGAACCCAATACGAGGTGGCTGACCCGATAACTCTCAGCTCAGGTGAGCGTCTGTCAACCGGTCGAGAACGCGTGCGCGCCGTAAGGTCCGAACACCGTCCTTGCGAAATACCGTGTAGGCGCGCCCCTAATCGCCGGACTCCACGGGCGCGACGATCTGCCCGATACACGTCGCTGATGGGCGCTTCGGTCATGACCCCCACGCCCAGGGACCGGCCCCATACTTCCTTCACATCAGTGGCCTGCACGCGCTGGCTTGTTTGGACTGCGATACAGCGTTACGATCTGCGCGCTATGGACAGTGCGCTTCCCGAGGGCTCGCCTTTCGCTGACCGCTACCGAATCGATCATCTGATCGGAGAGGGCCCGCGTAAACGGACCTACCTAGCCTGGGACTCGAGGGCCCGACGACACGTGGCTCTTGCCATTATGCTGCCCGGAGCCGATCCGCTTGCGACACAGCGAGAGGTCGACATGCTGGGCAGGGTTTGTCCTCACCCCAACATCGTCACCTTGTATGACGCCGACCTGGATGCGGACCCCCCTTATCTGGTATTCGAATACATCCCGGGTGGCGAGCTTCGCGACTACTTCCGGAACTTGCGGTCCCAGGGCCAGCAGGTGCCGCTTCGGGACTTCTTCCGCACCGCCCGCGAGCTATGTCGGGCGCTCGCGCAGGTCCATGGGAAGGGTCTAATTCACCGGGACGTCTCGGCGACCCATGTCTGGCTGGACGAACGTGGTGAGGCACACCTGGGTGATTTTGACAGGGCGATGTCCCTCTCTGACCCGCTGCCCGATCCCGGTGGCCCTCCCGCGGAGGAGGGCTACCCTGCTCCCGAGTTGCTCACGACGGCGCGAGACGCCCGCGCCGATCTATATTCCCTTGGCGGGGTGCTGTATGAGTTCCTCACCGGCAGAGAGCCCGCGCCGGCGGGCGAGGGCGTGCAGATCGCGCCCCCATCTAGGTGGCGTAGCGACGTTCCGTCAGGTCTTGACAAGCTCATCCTGTCGATGCTGTCCACCGACCGGAACGACCGTCCATCCAGCGCGCAGGCCGTGCTGGAGGAGCTCCGCACCATTGAAGAAGCAGTCCCGGACGGAGCGCCCTCGGACCTTGAGGCCCGCCAGGATGAGTTCTGGCAGTCAGCAAGGAAGGCCGCGGAGTCCGGGTCTCCCCGTCGGATGAGCGTGCGCGAATTGATCGGTATCTGGGGCGCTCGTGGCCGTGACTTCGGAGTTAACGATCGGGTCGATACTGACCTGAGCAATCAGGGCATGACTACGGAGCCGGATTTCCGCGCGGTCACCCTGGACGACATTGTTGCCATCGTTCTTGCCGCGCAGGGAGCAACCAACGAGACACGGACTTGGTCTGCGGAGGACGCATCGGCGCTTGAGGTAACGCCACCGCAGATCAGCGTTGCAGTTGGTGACCACGAAGGGGCATGGGACCGTGGCCTCGCCATCGGCAACCTTCCATCTGCCTCGAAAGAGGTCTGCTCGGTCACTCCGGGCGCAACTTTCGAGGAGGCCATAACGCTAATGCTCACCGAGGATTTCTCGCAACTGGCGGTCATGACTAATCCCCGCGAGCTCAAGGGTGCCGTAAGCTGGAAGTCAATAGCCAAAGCGCGCAACGCCAATCCTGGAGCTAAACTGTCGGCAGCGATTGTCAAAGCCGAGGTGGTTCCCTATACCGCGGATCTTATCAGCATGCTGCCTGTGATCGAGCATCAAGAATTCGTCTTCGTCCATGGTCCGGATAGATCCGTCACAGGCATCGTCACTCTAGCGGACGTGGTGGAAGCATACGGTCAGATGGCCTCTCCGTTCTTCATGATCGGCCGGATCGACCAGAGGCTACGGCGTATCATAGAGGACAGAATCGACCTGTCGACTGTTATCGCCCTCATTGATCCGAGTGGCCGGCGCAGCATAAGCTCTTACGGTCGGCTTACAATGGGCGACTACCAGCGAATCCTGGAGAATCCGGACTGCTGGGCTAAACTTGGTTGGCCATTGCACCGCGAGATATTTTGTAACCGTCTCGAGAAGATCGCGAAAATTCGTAACAACATTATGCACTTCAATAATGACCCGCTCCCTGACGACATCCTGTCAATGCTACAGAACTTCATCAACCTGCTCCAGGATTATGGCAATAAACAGTAGTCGGGGCGACATTCCTATGCTCCGGTATTGATGGTTTCAGTATCTAACCTCGGGCTAGAGCGAGTTGATCACGACATCCTAGGTCAGCACGGCTCCTCCAGATCCGCGGAAACGGCTCAGTCTCATTTGTAGTCTCATTCATCTACGTACACCCGCGTCCATCGGTATGTATGTTCAAGCAGGCTTTCGCCCAGAACCCAATACCGAGGTGGCTGACTCAGATTGCTTGGGGCAGGAAAGCTATAGTACGGTCAGCGATCAATTCCACACCGGCACCTAGAGTTGTTGGAGCCAACACTACGTAGTCTCTGGCGGCTAGGCTGGGGTAACCAGGCGTGGGAGTGCACGGCCCTGACGTGCCCTGCCCAGAAGATCAGCTTCTCGTACCGGGATGGGTGCGGCCGGAGAAGCTTGTTGCGCTGGCCGAGTTCGTAGAATCCGGGACCCGCCTCGTTCGCGTTTAGGTACTGGATGGGGACAGAGATCAGCAGGGGCACTTGGCAGGAAACAGCCGCGCCAGCGCCACGAGTCTCGACCTGGACTGAAGTCGTACACCGCCTGATAATCGCGAATGAGCTGCTGCCATTGATATCCGGGCGAGTGCTGAGCCTGTTAGAGCGAGGACTCCCGGTTCAGCTGTCCAAGTGGTGGCGGCTGCTGAACACCAGCCGCTTTCCCTTCCTCAGCCTGAGGCCCAGCGCTCGGGCCTCCCTGGCCTTCTGAGCTTTCTCCGTCCGCTGCGCAGCCAGAGGCTCTTCGGGCGCGACGAGTGCGGGATGGTCCTCCTCGCCTGCCGGAACGGACTGCCTAGTCTCCCGCGCCTGTTCGTCCATCGCCTAGCCTCCCTTCCAGTTCGGTCATGATGGGCGTGTTCGGCACAGCCCGGCCAAATCACACCGATCGCAGGTGCCGGACCAGTGGTCAAGGCGGGGGAGCCGGTTAGCGCGAAGGTCGTCTCCGGCGTCCCGGATCTTGCCGCGGATATCACTGAGCAGGCGGTCGTTGACGACCTCGCGCGTGCTCTTGGCGCGCTGGTCGAGGTTGAGCACCTCCAGGAGGTCGGCCCGCTCACCGGTTAGTTCCTGGTAGCCCACCGCGTAAACGTGAAGCTGATCGCGCGTGATGTCCTCAGCCTGGGCGCGTTCGCTCGATTTGAAGTCCACGATCGACACTTCGTCGGTGTCAAGCCGTCGGATCAGGTCGATCCGGCCGTCGACGGTGATCCCAGGCGCGACGTGAACCTGGACCTGCTGCTCGGAATAGAGCGTGTTCGGTAGCTGGTCTCGGTTCTCGGCGATGTACCGCTGGACGGCCCGAATAGCTGCCTGGCGCAGGGTGGCCCTCAGTGCCGGGTAGGCGAACGGGGTATTTAGGTGGCGATCTACCAGCTCTTCAGCCTCGAGGCCAGACACGATGTCCCCCTCGATCGCCCGCTTGTGTACCTCGGCCATCACGTCGTGGACGGACTTGCCGTAGCCGAGCGCCTCGTGGATCGGCGGGTTGAAGCCGTATAGGAAGCGGAGCTTGAACTGGTAGGGGCACTCGAAGAAGTACTTCAGGTCGCTGAAGCTAAGAACCACGTCCGGGACTTCGTGCCGCGCCCGGGGCGCCAGCCGATCGGCCCGCAACGGCGGTTCGGCGGTCAGCATGTACGAGTTGCGGGTCGCGAAGGTAAAGAACGATGACTGCGTCCGGTACCTGTTCGAGTCGCCGGGGGAGTAGCTGAGGTGCAAGTACTTCTGAGCGCGGGTAACTGCCACGTAGAACAACCGGATCTCGTCCGCTTCCGTCCCGCGGTACCGGTCGGCGTCGGGGACGGCTTCCTGCGGAATGACGTGGAAGACGTTAATGCCGCCATGGCGTGATGACGGGAACCGGTTTCTACGCAGCGCGGGGACGAACACCGTCGGCCACTGCATCCCCTTGGCTTGGTGAACGGTTGCGATCGTCACCGCATCCGGAGTCGCATAGCCGACATCGGCATCGCTTTCCGCGTAGTACGAGGGTGCCTGATACACGAGCCAGTTGACGAACGCGTCGTACTTCTGCTGCGGATCGGACTGGAAATAGATCTGCTCGAAGTCAGAGATCGCCTGGCTGAACTTGCCGAGGTTGTAGAACACAAGCTCACCGCGGGTCGTGCCGCCCTTTGACGGCACGCCTTCTTCCCTCAGCCCCAGCTCTTCAAGGAATCGCAGGTAAGTGCGCTGGATGTTATACGTTCCCCAGCGCTCGCCCGGCTGCCAGTTCCTCGCCTCTTCGAGTACCAGCTGGCCGCGCGCGAGTTCATCGCGCGTTAGTCCCAGGTCTGCGGCCAGCCAGGCGGCTATGAGCTCGTCGGCCGTGACCTGGCTCATGACGAACTGGAAGCACATAACACACGCCTGGACTTCAGGCGCGTCGAAGAGGCGCGTCAGCCCCTTGATCACGTACGGGATCTCGCGCCGTTTCAGTTCCTCGACGAGAGGCCCGGCGTCCTTGCTCACGCTGCGGAACAGGACGGCGAAGTCCGACCAGGACATGCCGCGCGGTTCGGCGTCGGGCTGATCGTGGAAGGGCGTACCGCGCAGTCGCTCGATACGGTCGCAGATCCAGCGCGCCTCCTCGTCCGGTGCGTCGAACGCGAGCGCAAGCATGTCGCCTCGCTCGAACACCTGGTGACCGGCGGCGACCATCATCTTCGGCAGCCGATCCGGGTCGTTGAGTTCGGCGATTGCCTGGCCGAACGCCACGATTCCCTTGCTCGACCGGAAGTTGTCGTCGAGCGTCTCGGTCCGGACACCGGGCCTGCGCTCGACGAAGGTAAGGATGTTCGATACCGCGCTACCACGCCACTGGTAGATCGTCTGGTCGTCGTCGCCGACCACGCACAAGTTCGCGCCGAACCGGCACAGGCGCTCGATGAGCTCCTCCTGGATCGGGTTCGTGTCCTGGTACTCGTCGACGACGACATAACGCACGTGATCCCGGACGTGCCGGACCAGCGGACCCGCCGTCTCGTCATCGGGTTCTTCGCCGAGCAGGTCGACGGCGACCTTCAGCAGCTCGGTGTAGTCGAAATACCTCTTCTCGTGCAACAGCTTGCGGTAACTCTGACCTGCCCCGATCAGGCTGGCCGGAAGCTGCGCCTCGTCGATGTCGTCCTCACGCAGGATGCTCATGGCCTGCATGTAGAGCTGGGAATCGACGTAGCGTCTGAGCTTCCGCGCCGTGCCGTTGACCACGGCGTCGGTGACGGTCAGGCCGCTGGCCCGGCTGTGGCGGTCGATGAACAGCCGGGTCTGTATCTCGTCGAGCACGTTGTATTTGAAAGCGTCAGGCACATATGTCTGCAGCACGTCGAGCGCGTAGCCGTGCATGGTTCCGATGAACAGCTCGGCGAGCCCGATCATGTCGCCGAACTCGGCGGTGACCAGCGTCGTCACGCGCTCCTTGAGCTCGGCCGCCGCCTTCTCGGTGAACGTGAACGCGACGATGTTCCTCGGTAGTACGTCATCGCGCCGCAGGGTTTCCGCGATTCGCTGCGAAATGACCTGAGTCTTACCGGACCCGGCACAAGCCACAATCAGCAGCGGATCGTCCAGCGTTTCGATCGCTGCGAGCTGCTTTTTCGTGTACTCCACAGTTTGCCTCAGACGTCGTAGACCTGGAGTACTTCGTCGCCGTAGTGGTTGATAACCTTGACCGCTATCTTCCCCGTTTCCGGCCGCACGAACGGACGGGATCGCGTGCGGTACAGCGACTCCCAGGCCGTCTCGTCGATGTCCGCCTTAAGCGCACTCTTGAGACGCTTGTACGGGTCGTTGTCCCCGGTGAAGTAACAGTGCCGGACGAAGAACGACTCTCCGTCGTAATCCGTGTCGATCATCCATAGCGCAATTTCTCCGGTGCCGCTGGACCGGATCTCACCTGTAGTGGGGTTGTACACGTCCACGCCGCGGATCCCCACGATGATCCCGTCATCGGTGTGCTCGATCTGCACGTCTGGCTCGCCGAACACCATGAACAGGTTCGCACTCCCAGTCTTCTTCAGCAGCACGTCAGGCATCGAAAGGTCGGAATTCATCCGCACCAACAGAATGGGCACCCGACCGATCCGACGTTCGTCCTGCACGCTCGCGAAAGCACCTGGCGTGTAATCCTCGGCCACCGTCCTCGCCGCCTGTGGGTCGAACGCGAACGCGCACACCAACAGCAAGTCGAACCCCAGACCATGGGTGGCCTCGCGCGCCGCCTTCCGGATGAACTCCGGGTCGACCGTGCCGAACTGGGGCCCGATGGAGACCGCTATCCGCTGCGGCGTGCCCTCGGTCCGGTCCCTCCGGACGCCCTCCGCCTGAATGTACTCGCCCGAGTAGGGCACCAGCGACTCGAACAGCAATCGCTCATCCTTCCGCCCGTTCTGCACGCCGGCCTTGAGAAGGTTCTCCAGGATCGCCTGCTCAAAAGCGGAGGCATCATCCTTGCTGGCCTGCTCCTCAGATTCCGAACGACCGGGAGCCAGCGCCCGATGCGGCGACAAGCTTTCGACCGTGAACGGTCCGGAGACCCGGACTCTTTTCCTGTCCTCTTCTGGCTGGTCGCAGAGCAGTTCCATCTCGGCGTGCCGCGCGATCGCATCAGCAATTTCTTTGCGGCTCATGTTAGATCTAATGTCTGGATTGTTCGCAATTGACTTTAGCGTAACATGCGGCACGCGTCTGTAGACGAATCCTTTATGGATATCGCCAGTTGTGCGGCCATTCTGCTGTGGCTTCTCGGACAACTCGGCTTCCCGCGCTCGACCTTCGGCCGAGTCCGCGAGCAAGTAATAGCGGAATTTCGCCCCCATGACCCGCTGCCGTGCGAGGGCGAGGGCAACTCGGGATGTATCGATCGTGATCCATCGCCGCCCCCACTGCTCTGCCACGAATGCTGTCGTGCCCGACCCGCATGTTGGATCGAGTACGAGATCACCAGGGTCAGTTGTCATAATCATGCATCGCTCTATCACGCGAGTGGCAGTCTGCACGACGTACGTCTTCCCTGCATCGGCCCCTATGTCCGTCCAGACGTTATTGAGTGCCATGACAGGAAAATCGTCGAAATATCGACGATACTGCAACATTTTTCCTGATCCAATTAGTCTGCCAGCCAGCGCCAGGCCTGAGAGGCCGCCAGGAGTTGTTTTCCAATGACTGCCTACAGGAGGCTTATACTGCTTCCCCATGTAAGTAAATGAGGCTGACAGGGTGTCGCTATGACCTTGAGAGATCAAGGTATCAGTCCGAACCGCGCGAGCACCCGCGGGAAGTTGCATAGCCCCCGAAATCTCAGATGAGGTCATAGGGCGCATTATGCCATCGCTCAACTCCACGACGCGATAGTGATCGCCGCCGGCCTCATCCAGAGCCTTTAGCTGATAGAGCTGGCGATATTTAAGATTTGCTAGAGAACGCGCGTACCAAAGTACGAAGTCTGCGGTATTTGCGATCGAATTTGTGCGTGCCATGGGGCTGCTCATGCTTGATGTTTTTCGGAATGTAATTATGGAAACAAAATTACCGCTACCAAAGACCTCATCTAGGAGCGCGCGCACAAGATGGACGTTCTCGTCGCCGATCTGAACGAACACCGAACCGGATTCGGTGAGGAGGTCGCGCGAGACAACTAGGCGGTCACGCAGGTAGGAGAGGTACGAGTTGACTCCGTCCATCCATGTATCGCGGAAGGCCTTGATCTGCTCGACCTCGCGTGTGACGTCCTCGTCCTTGCCGTCTTTGACTTCTCGCTTGTCTGTTCGTGTTTGCCAGTTCGAGCCGAATCTAATCCCGTAAGGGGGGTCAATGTAGATCGTCTGGACCTTGCCGCGAAGGTGTTCCTTTTCGGCGAGAGAGGCCATCACCTGGAGAGAGTCGCCGAGGATCATGCGGTTGGACCAGTTGGCTTCGTGCTGGTAATACTCGATTTTTTCCCAGCCGGTCAGGCCGTCGAAGCCCTCGAACAGGGTCAGCTCGGGACTCTCGACCACCTTGCGCAGGTTCTCGATGATCACGCGGGGAACGATCTTCTCTTGGATGTAGATTGGCGGCGCATCGACGACGAGGTCGTCGCCGTCTTGTTCGTCCTTGCCGTGCCAGACGAGCTGCGGGTCCAGGTCCGGGTTCCGCGGGTAGCGAAGTTGCTTGACCTGGAGAACGCTCTCGTCCACTAGGGCTTCGGAGTCAGCGGGCGGGTTGTTGACGCGCTTGTCCTCGTGCCGGAACGCATCGACGGGAACGGGTCCGCTTGGTGTTCTCCTACGTGCCGGCATCGACTGCTGTCCTTTCTCGCACGAACTCCGATGGCCCCAGGTAGAGGGCTTCGATCGCAAGCTCAAGGCCGACGCGGAACGTCGCCGGATCGCGCAGTTCGCAGTACCCCCAGACGCCGAATCCGCCATGGTTGTTGACCGCGGGAACCCACAGGTCCCTGGCCGTGCTGGCCTTCTCCTGGGTCGGACCGGCCTTCTTCAGCCCGCCCGACACCTCG
>DASPVS010000175.1:0-2945 GCA_035622235.1 Acidimicrobiales bacterium
ACCGGTCAGCCGAAGGGATCAGCGCGATCGCCGTAGGGCCCGATCCGCAGAGGACAGTCGTGTGCGCCGTCGTATGCGTGGGAGACGATCCACCACAAGACGACAGCCCCATGAGGGCCATCGCACCGAGCAACGCTGGAACGAGGTACCGACGGGTCTTCTTCATTGCCGCGCACCGTAGCAAGATTCGACCGCACTCATCACCCGGCACGGAGCCCGCTTCGTAACGGCTGGGTAAGAAGCTGACAGTCCGCTTCTACACTCCGGCGATGTACGCCGTCGATCTGCGGGGTGCGTTCGACCTCCTGCGGATGCAACGGCTCACGCAGCGGGTGTGGCATCCGGAAGCTCGCTGGCACGTCGGCGACTTGGCCTGGGAGCGCAGGTTCCACTCCTTGCCGACTCCGGAGTGGCCCACGAGGATTTGGATGGAAGGTGACAACCTGCCGATCGCATGGGGATGGCTCACGTTGCCGGACCTGTTGGATCTGGTCGTCGATCCCGCCCACGATGCATCTCTTGCCCAGGAGGTCGTCGACTGGGCGATCGGAGTCGCGGGACGGGACGCAACCCTGAAGGCGACCGTCACGACGGGTGAACGTTCTCTTCACGATGTGCTCAGCCGGAATCGCTTCGTTGCCACCGAGGGATTCGGGCAGCGCTATCTGGCCTGTGTTCCGACTGAGGTCACACAGCCCGATGCTCCACCGGGCTTCAGCGTCAGGTCTGTCATGCCGAAGCCCGAGGAACTAGAAGCTCGGGTTGGGGTACATGTCGCGGCGTGGGACTCCAAGACCATGACGACAGATGTCTATCGGCGAGTCCAGCACAGCTGGCCATACCGCTACGACCTTGACATCGTTGCGGAACACCTGCAGGGCGACGACGTCGGCTCTCCCGTGTTCGCGTCTTCCTGCCTCGCCTGGTTCGATGATGTGAACCGGGTAGGTGAGCTCGAACCAGTTGGGACAGATCCTCGATTTCGGAGACGTGGTCTCGCAGCGGCCACTTGTGGCGAGGCAGTCCGACGGCTGGGTGTCGCCGGTGCCGAGCGCGCGATCGTCTATGCGAGCGGAGATCCCGACCGCCCAGCGCCACTCGCGCTGTACGAGTCGCTCGGATTTGAGGAGATCACCCGCACACTCGAGCTTCAACGCAACTGATCGACGCTGCGCCCAGCGCCTGACGGTGCACGTCCAGCGTGCCGGGAGACGACACACCGATGCGGCACGTCAACCTTGATGCGAAACGGAGTCTTGGAGTTGCGGTCGCCGCCAATTCGACTGTCCGGCCCCCCTCCAGTCGGTCCACTTCCTTTGTCAGTCCGCGCACGAGTGTGAGCGGTCATGGAGGTGAATCATGGCATCGAAGCGGTACTCGGTGGAGCAGATCATCGCCAAGCTGCGAGAGGCGGAGAAGCTCCAGGGACAAGGGATGTCGATCGTCCAGAGCTGCAAGAAGATCGGGATCTCGGACCAGACCTACTTCCGGTGGCGACGCCAGTACGGGGCGCTGAAGGAGGACGAGGCCCAGCGGCTGAAGGCGCTCGAGCAGGAGAACTCGAGGCTCAAGCGCATCATCGCAGAGCAGGCCCTGGATATCGCGATGCTCAAGGACCTCAACACGGGAAAATGGTGAGCCCGGCGCGGCGCAGGGAGGCCGTCAGCTACCTCGTGCGCAGGCACAAGGTCTCGCAGCGCCGGGCGTGCATGGTGGTCGGGCAGCACCGCTCGACCCAGCGCTACGAGCGAGTGCAGCCCGAGTACGAGAAGAAGCTCGTCGCCGCGATGAACGACCTGGCAGCCCTTCACCCCCGCTACGGCTACCGCAGGATCTGGGCGCTGCTTCGGACCGACGGCTGGGAGGTGAACCGCAAGCGCATCGAGCGGCTCTGGCGCCTCGAGGGCCACCGAGTCCCGCCGAGGCGCCAGAAGGCAAGCGGGAAGCGGGCGTTCGGGACCGACGAGCACTCGATCTGGATGCTGCCGGCGACGAGGCCCAGACACGTCTGGAGCTACGACTTCATGTCGTTCCGGCTCCCCACCGGCGGCCACGTCCGCATCCTCAACATCGTCGACGAGTTCACCCGCGAGTGCGTGGGCTGTCGCGTCGACCGCTCCATCGGGACGCTCAAGGTCATCGAGACCCTGGAGGAGGTCTTCGGGAGGTACGGCAGACCCAAGGTGCTCCGAAGCGACAACGGTCGTGAGTTCATCGGCGCAACGCTCACGGAGTGGCTCAAAGACCAGAAGGTCAGGCCAGCGTTCATCGCCAAGGCCTCGCCGCAGCAGAACGCCTACGTCGAGCGGTTCAACGGCACGATGCGCGACGAGATCATCTCGCTCGAGGTCTTCAACTCGCTTGCGGAGGCCCGGGTGATGATCCTCGCGTGGGTCACCGAGTACAACACGGTGCGCCCGCACCGAGGGCTCGACATGATGTCGCCATCGTCGTTCGCGAAGCTGCACCGAGCGAGGCGCAGGTGAGAGGACTACCCTCGAAGAGTGTGGCTCAGTCGTCGTCCTGCAGGACGTGGTCCAACGACCACGTGGTCAGGGTCGACTACGACGCTCTTCGTGGACCGACTTTTGGGAGCCAGTCAGTGTATAACTTGAAGTGCCCACCCGCAGATGTGGGTGTGCTTAGCAACTATTGGCCGCCGTCCGACGGCTCAGTTGTGTGGCAGGACTACACCCACTACTTGAATCACTCTTGGGCTGTGTGGAACCCCGGACCGTCTCGAATTGACATGAGGACGCCGTGGTAGACCACGACATGTGTCTGGAGGACATTTGAACTCGCGGAGAGGCGTCGTCCTAGTCGTAAGCGCTCTGGTGATGTGTGTAATGGGCCTAATCGGTCGAAGCGAAGCGGTGGAGGCAACCGTTCCGTCTCCGGCGCAGAACTCGCATTCGCACTGTCAACTTCAACTCAAGACCGCTCAC
>DASPVS010000176.1:0-5160 GCA_035622235.1 Acidimicrobiales bacterium
CGCAACGAATGGTTCCGACGCAACAGCTCGACTCCGCGCAGCGGTTCGGCCCGACGGTCTCCAACTCCGCTGACGATGTCCGTACGGCGCCTTACCAAGGCACCGCCGAACCGGTCACACCCCCGTCCGGCGTGCCGCTACCTAGCAGGGCCGAAGGTCGTTCGGTCGCGACCCGGCTGCAAGAGCTGTCGGACCTCCGTCGTAGGGGACTCGTAAGCGATGACGAGTACGACTACAAACGACGGCAACTGCTGGACCAGCTCTGACGGGCGTGCTCGCTGACCTCTCCGACAAATCAGAGCTCCGACCTCTCCGATAAATCAGAGCTCCGACAAATCAGAGCTCCGACAAATCAGATGACAGCGGCTCCCCTTGACGGGATTATCCGCCAAGCTCTGGCTCCGACGAGGTTCGTGTCGATCGCGCCGGGCTCTGCAAGTGCGACGACGCACCCGCCGAAACCGGCACCGGTCAGCCTCGCGCCGAACACTCCTGGCATCGCCAGGAGGTGGTCGACCAGGTGGTCGAGCGCGGGCGTCGAGACCTCGAAATCCCTGGCAAGGCTCACATGGCTCTCGTTCATGATCGAGCCAGCGCTTCGCAAATCGCCTTGGGCCAGTGCGGCTGCGAAGTTCCTTACGCGCTCACATTCGCTTATTACGTGACGGGCGCGACGCCTCAGAAGGGGGTCGTGCAATTGCTTCTCTGTGCCGGGTGAAAGGACGCCGAGAGGCCCGAGTCGAAGCGAGGCAGCCTCGCATTCCGCTCGCCGATTTGCGTAGTCGGTCCGGTCCAGGAGACGACTCTCCCCACTGTGGGCTACCACGACCTCCGCTCCGACGGGGACGGGGATCTTTTCACGCGAGAGGGCGGAAAAGTCGATGAGGATCGCGTGACCCGCTTCCGCTTCCACGATCGCAAGCTGGTCCAAGAGTCCGCACGGCACACCTGTGGCCACCTGTTCGGCCCGCTGGCAAGTGCGCGCGAGGGTCAGCGGATCCGCTTCGAAACCGAGTGAGAGCGCGACAGCGATCTCGACCGCCGCGCTCGATGCCATCCCAGACCCGACCGGAAGAGTGCTCGAGATCTGCACGGTTCCCCCGCATTCGGGGCGCAATGCCGCTATCACCCCCGCCACGTTCCGGGCCCAACGAGGCTCGGAGCTTCGTAGCTCTTCGGGGTCCGGAGCTGTCGTGATGTCGATCTGAGCCGCTCCCGGCTCCGCGTCTGAGCGCACCAAGAGCGTCGGGCTTGAATGAATCGGCGTGAAAAGCGCTTCGGTGGACAGGTCGGTAGCGATCGGTAGAGCTAGGCCCGCGTTGTAGTCGGTGTGATCTCCGATCAGGTTCACGCGTCCGGGGGCACGTGCCTTTAGCGGTCTGCCCGACACGCGACGAGCATTTCACGTCCGAGCCCGAGCCTCGTGCAACGGGCATCCGGGGAGGTGCAAGCTTCCGGCGGCTTGCGCCGCCATGCTCCGCCTAGCACCATCCCGAGAATGGAACACACAAAAGTGGGCTCGGTCGAGTTGTGCTACGAGCTTCTGGGCGAGCCGGGGGATCCGTGCCTGCTCCTCGTGAACGGACTGGGTGGACAACTGATCGCATGGGACGACGGGTTCCTCGAGCATTTGCAGGAACAGGGATTTCGCGTCCTGCGTTTCGACAATCGGGATGCAGGGCTCTCGACCGAATTCTCCGACGGGCCTGCCTTCGACCTCAAAGCCGGAATGGCGGGAGACAAATCGGCGGCGGCGTACACGCTCGATGAGATGGCGGACGACGCAGCAGGACTTCTCGATGTTTTGGGGATCCCTGGCGTGCACGTGGTCGGTGTGTCGATGGGAGGGATGATCGCCCAGACGATGGCAATCAGGCATCCGAGCAAAGTTCTGACCCTTTGCTCGATCATGTCGACGACCGGATCGAGGAACCTCGCTCCTTCGACTCCTGAGGCCCAGAGAGTGCTCATGACGCGCCCTCCGGAGGACCGGAGCTCCTTCATCGAGAAGGAACTCGAGACCTACAAAGTGATCGGCTCTCCCGATTTCGGGCTCCCCGACGATCGGGTGCGAGAAGGCGCCGCCGCCGCGTTCGACAGGAGCTTTCGGCCGGACGGCGTCGCTCGGCAGTTGATGGCTGTCATGGTCTCCGGCGACCGCACTCTTGCCTTGAACGACCTGGACGTACCCACCCTCGTGATCCACGGTGAGGACGATCCACTCATTCGAGCGAGCGGGGGCAAGGCGACCGCCGAGGCGATCCCCGGTTCTCGTCTGTTGATCATTCCCGGTATGGGCCATGATCTTCCGCCAGCCACCTGGTCCCAAATCGTCGCGGCGATCGTCGACAATGCACGCCGCGCAGGCGAGCGCGTCCGATGAGCGGGCCACTCGGTGGCATCAAGGTCGTCGAGCTCGCCGGAATCGGGCCCGGTCCTTACGCTTGCATGTTGCTCGCCGACGCAGGCGCGGACGTTCTTCGAATCGATCGCGTGACCGGGGTCCGACCCGACCCGAATGCGCCGGCGCACTGGGACCTACTGAACCGCAGTCGCAGATCGGTCGCGGTGGACCTCAAGCAGCCGGAGGGCGTCGCCCTCGTGCTCGATCTCATCTCTGAGGCTGACGCCCTCATCGAAGGATGGCGTCCCGGTGTCGCCGAACGGCTCGGTCTCGGGCCCGAGACTTGTTGGGAACGCAATCCGCGCCTTGTCTACGGGCGGATGACCGGATGGGGACAGAGCGGGCCTCTTTCGGACCGCGCCGGCCACGACATCGACTACATCGCGATCGGCGGGGCGTTGTGGCCCATCGGTCGCAAGGGCGACCGGCCTGTTCCGCCTCTCAATCTGGTGGGTGACTTCGGCGGCGGAGGCATGCTGATGGCGTTCGGGGTTTGTGCCGCTCTACTCGAAGCGCGCACCTCCGGCCGCGGTCAGGTCGTCGACGCCTCGATGACCGAAGGTGCTGCTTCGCTCATGACGATGACGTACGCCTTCAACCAGATCGGCTTCTGGAGCGAAAATCGGGGTTCGAACGTTCTCGACACCGGTGCGCCCTATTACGAGGTCTACGAGACCTCGGACGGCAAGTGGTTCGCGGTCGGAGCCATAGAGGCCCAGTTCTACGCTGAGTTGCTCCGTGTCCTAGAACTCGATCTCGAGGAGCTGCCGCCTCAGAACGATCGCGAGCACTGGCCGGCGATGAAGCAGCGTTTCGCGGCGATCTTCGCGACCAGAACACGAGACGAGTGGACCAAACGCTTCGAAGGTACCGACGCGTGCGGCGCGCCTGTGCTCTCACCACTCGAGGCCCACTGTCATCCGCACAACGAGGAAAGAGGCTCTTTCGTCGAAGTAGCGGGAATTGTCCAACCAGGTCCGGTTCCGAAGTTCAGTCGAACCCCGGCCGAGGTGCGGTGCCCGCCGCCCGTGAGCGGACGTGACACCGACGAAGCCCTCGCGGATTGGGGTGTGTCCGTGGGACGTATCTCGGCTCTCAGAGAAAAGCGGGCGATCGAATGACTTCGCCTACTCGCCGTCGTGACGGACGGCTCGGAGCTCGCGCGATCAGAGGTTCACGACGGGGCACGTAACGGTGCGGGTTATGCCCTCGATCAGCTGAACCTGGCTCACGACCATCCGTCCGAGCTCGTCGACCGAACCGGCTTCTGCACGCACGATGACGTCGTAGGGTCCCGTGACGTCCTCGGCGGAGACGACCCCGGGAATGGCGCTCACCTGTTGTGCAACGTTGGCGGCTTTCCCCACCTCGGTCTGGATGAGCACGTAAGCGGTCATCGCCATAGCACTGTCCTCCTCTCCAGTAAGGGCTTGGCCCCCGTCACGACCCTGCTTCTCTCATGTGCCGGTGGTCGAATGGTAGTGGCGCCGATATCGACACTGCCTGGCCTTACAGTGGGCGAGATGACCGGTCGCGCTACGGCCGCCATCGGCCGTATCGGGCGCACAGGACGCGACGCGACGGCCGACCTCTTCGACCAGAGGAGCCCGTTTGGGCGGCTGGCGCTCGTCCACGTGCTCATGACCGCCGGCGACACCTTGCTCACCGTGTCGCTCGCCGGATCCCTCTTCTTCTCCATTTCTCCTGATGCAGCCAGACGGAAGGTCCTGCTCTACCTCTTCCTCACGATCGCGCCCTTCGCCGTGGTGGCGCCGTTGCTCGCCCCCCTCATCGATCGCAGCAGGGGTGCTCGAAGGGCGATGGTCGTCTTTTCGGCAGCAGCGCGCGCCGGGGTGTGTCTGTTCATGGTCGGCCATTTGAAGAGCCTCCTTCTGTTCCCGGCGGCCTTTTTGATGCTCGTGCTCTCGAAGCTTTACCTGGTGACGAAAGGTGCGCTCGTACCGCTTCTGGCGGAGGGGAAAGCGGTGCTCCCGGGACGCCGGCGAGGCTCGCGCCCCGATGAACGAGAGGCGCACGAAGCCCTTCCGGGAAATGCACCGAGCGCAGGCGAAGCTGCAACGGCCGGATCGAACGCAGCGACCAAAGTTCCCCTCGCAACGCTCAACGCCAGGTTGGGTCTACTCGCCTCGCTGTCCGGCCTCGCGGCCGGCCTGCCGGCGGCTGCAGTCCTCGAACTGTTCGGCGCCCCCTGGGTCCTGCGGCTTGACGTCCTTGTGTTCATCGCGGCGACAGTCGCGGCGTTGCGATTGCCTCTAAGTCGGGCTTCTTGGGACAAGAGCGAGCCGGCAGGGACGCGAAAACAAGAGGAGGCACCCCGGTCGACTACCGAAGGCGTCCCGGGAGCCACGTCCACGGTGTCAGAGCCCGACGTTGCGAGCGGTGGCAGGACGCGCGCGGACCCGAAGCACCCGCGCGACCACGTGGGTGTCGCCCGCGGGCTCCACGCCCTCGGTCTGAGACACACGCCGAGCGAAGTGACGCTCGCCCTCACGGTGACGTCCGTGCTCCGAGGGTTAGTGGGTTTTTTGACGTTCCTCCTGGCGTTCGAACTTCGAAAGCGAGGAGTAGGGCGCGAGTGGTACGGGTTCGTTCTCGCCGCCTCGATCGCCGGATCACTGGTAGGCGTGCTTCTGGTCGCGCAAGCCCGGCGGACGCTCAACGAACAACAGATCCTCGTCTTCTCCGTTTGGATCGTGGCTGCTGTTGCGGGGCTTGTCGCATTCCTCGGGGGGATC
>DASPVS010000177.1:0-42219 GCA_035622235.1 Acidimicrobiales bacterium
GAGGACTTCTTCCCACACGGAGGTGCCAGTCGAAGTCGACTGGGCGTTGACCTGGACACCCTTCGACTGGAGCAACTGCGTCAACTCGTTGTAGTTCCAGAAAGATGGCACCTCTGTCGAAAAGAGCGTGGTAGGAGTGGCCTTGCGATCTCCAGATGGGTACCTGAGCTTGTGGGTGAACGAACCGTCGATGGTGTTGCCGGTGGACGAGATGGACTTGACGTCTCCGGCTTTTACCTGGGACAGGAAGTACGGGCTGAACGGCACGGTGATACGCGGCTGACCGGCCGATCGCGTCATCAGCACGGCGCCCCAGTTCACCAGCAGGAGCACGATAAGGACTATCCAGAACAGGGGAAAGTGGTGCACCGGTCGTGGAGCGCCGTTACCCGAAGTTCCCCGATTACCGGGGGCCCCTCCGTTTCCTGTGGTGCCTCGCCCGTCCGAAGGGGGTGTCACTTCTCCAGCCCCTTTTGGGGCCTCATGTTCAGGACATCTGCGACTGGTCGACTCCGACTGGGCGTCCGCATTCGAGGGCGCCAACGAGCGGTCCCCTCTCCGACCTGCAGTTGCCCCGGCATTGACAGAACATGGCACCTCAGCTGGCCACTGGCACCCGTGGGAATCACTGGTTCGGTTCCGGCGACATTCTGTAGCGCCGTGATCCAGAGGTATCGTCGAGCCTCTGGCGTCTACGCCCGTGTTCACGTCCGTAGTTCGCAGCCGTAGTTCGCAGCCGTTGTTCGCATCTGCGGTTCTCATCTGTGGTTCGCATAGGAGATTCGGTTGGCCGTTCTGGAGGTTCGGGACCTCCACGTTTCGTTCAGAGCGGAGCGGGGGACCATAAGGGCTGTGAGGGGAGTTTCGTTCGCGGTCCGACTTGGCGAGATGCTTGCGATCGTCGGGGAGTCGGGGTCGGGTAAGAGCACCTGTGCGTTGAGCATCCTGGGCCTCAATCGTCAGGCAGAGACATCGGGCGAGGTCCTCTTCGATGGAAGTGACCTTCTGAAGTCAGACTCGCGTCGACTTCGGGAGGTCCGCGGTAACCGCATCAGCATCGTTCTTCAGGACCCGCTCTCGGGGCTGCACCCGTATTACAAGGTCGGGTGGCAGATAGTGGAGGCGATTCGCGCTCACCGACCGAACGTGTCCAAGAGATCGGCGCGAAGCGCTGCACTCGAGGTTCTGGACCGTGTCGGTTTGGCCGAACCAGGGCGTGCCGCAGAGAGTTATCCATTCCAACTGTCTGGGGGCATGAGACAGCGCTCCATGATTGCGATGGCTATAGCTCTCGATCCCGAGCTTCTCATCGCCGATGAGCCGACGACAGCACTGGATGCCGCGGTTAAATCGGAGATTCTCGAACTCATTCGCGGACTTCAGAAGGAACTTGGAATCGCGGTGATCCTCGTGACCCACGACCTCGGAGTGGTGTCCCATATTGCTGACGACGTTGTCGTCATGTACGCGGGCTCTGTCGTGGAGAGGGCGAGTCGGAAGCGCCTTTTCGCAAGTCCGATCCACCCTTACACGAACGGACTGCTGCAGTCGTCTCTCGAAGGCGGCGCGAGATCACGCCCTCTCTCCTCGATTCCGGGGAATCCACCGGATCCGCTTGCATTTCCGCGGGGCTGCGCTTTTCATCCTCGTTGCTCGCTATCCATCGAGAAGTGCACCGTCGAGTCTCCTGAACTGAAGCCGGTTCAAGGCACTTCCGGACATGAATGTGCGTGCTGGGTTGAGGTCGACGACCACAAGCCTGACAGGAACACCGAAGAAACCATCGTTTGATGACAGGCGACCATCTGCTCAGCGTCGTGGATCTCAAGAAGCACTTTCGAAAGGGTGTGAGCTGGCGACAGTCGCGAGAGGGAGACATCGTCAGAGCCGTCGATGGAGTGAACTTGCATATCCTTGCTGGAGAGACCCTCGGTTTGGTCGGAGAGACCGGCTCGGGTAAAACGACTCTGGCAAGATGCATCTTGCGGACATGTGATGTGACTTCGGGGAGTGTCGTCTTCGAAGGTCTGGACATAACCAATCTCGGTCGCAGGCAGCTGCTTCAGACTCGACGCGACATGCAGATCGTCTTCCAGGACAGTCATGGTGCTCTCAATCCGAGGCGCCGCGTCGGTCAAATAATCGGCGAGCCGATGTCTGTTCATGGCGTCGCCAAAGGAGACGAGCTGAAACACCGCGTTCACGAGTTGATGGAGGTCGTCGGGCTCAACCCTAATGACTACAACAGGTTCCCGGGAGAGTTCTCAGGAGGTCAACGCCAACGAATCGGCCTAGCACGAGCTGTCGGTCTCCGCCCGAAACTCATAGTTCTGGACGAACCCGTCTCAGCGCTCGACAGCTCGATCCAGGCTCAGATCTTGAATCTCATGATTGATCTGAAAAATGAATTCAAGCTGGCGTATCTACTCATTTCCCACGATCTCTCAGTTGTTAATCATCTATCAGATCGCGTGGCAGTCATGTATGCCGGAAAGATCGTCGAGATGGCTCCGACTTCGTCTCTCATGAGTGATCCGCGTCACCACTACAGCTACTCGCTCCAGTCCTCCGTCCGTGTCATGAAAAACGCCAATGCAATGGCCGAGGCTGAAAGCCCCCCGACTAACGGGGATGTGGATTCAGGCTGTGCGTTTCGTCCGCGGTGTCCCGCATCCAGAGATCTTTGCAAGAGCAGTGAACCGCCGCTAATCGCCGTGAACACCGAAGGGGACCACGAAGCAGCTTGTTATTTTCCGCGCCGGGGACTTTCACCCAAGACCTGAGTCGACGGTGGCCGTCGGAAACTGGACGCCCAATTGTCCGGGCACATCACCTCGCACGAGTCGCTGGGTCCAGCCAGAAATACAGAACATCGACGAGAAAACTGACGGCGACGATAATGACGGCTCCTGCAAGAACCATCCCCATGACCACAGGAAGATCCTGTTGTTGTACGGCGTGGAGCGTCGTATAGCCCAAGCCGGGCAATCCGAACACTTGTTCCACGACCACAGCGCCGCCGAAGAGTGTCGCGAAATCCACCCCGAATTGACTCACGACGGTCGTCCAGGCTGGTCGCAGTGCGTGACGGTAGACCAGGCGAGATTCTGAGATTCCCTTGGCGCGAGCCGTGACCATGTAAGGCTCATTGAAGGTGTCCAACATCGAGACTCTTGTGAGGCGTGTATAGGCCGCCGCCAAGCCGAGGCCGAGGGTGAACCACGGGAGTATGAGCGACTTGAACCACCCGATGGCGCTTTGGCTGATCGGGACGTAACCCGGTGCTGGGAAGAAGCTGATCCCGCTTCTTGTCAACTCGTAGTAGAGCAGCCAAATAGCGAGCGTGCCCAATACGAATGAAGGGATCGAGTAGAAGAGGAGTGAGACTCCGGTTATAAGTCGGTCGAGAGCCGGCCGACGAGTGCTTGCGGCGATGGCTCCACCTGACACTCCAAGAACGAGCCAGATCACAGCGGCTCCAACGACCAAGGAAAGCGTCACAGGAAAGGCCCTAGCTACCACTTGGGAAACAGGTTCTTCGTTGTAGTAGTCGTAACCGAGGTTCCCGTGCGCAAGGTTGCCGAGATAGTTGAAGTACTGGACGTAAATGGGCTCATTGAGCTTCAGGCGACGAGTGATGTCGGCAATCGTCGTGGGGGTCGCCCCCCTTCCTGCCAGAGCGTGGACAACCTGGCCCGGACCGGGTCCGACGAAAAAGATCAGAAAAACGATTGTAGCGACAGCCCACACCACGAAGATGGCAAGAAGCAGCCGAATCGCGATGAATCGCATCATCGAGGTCGCATCATCGAGGTTGCATCATCGAGTTCTGCGCGGCGAAATCGCGTCCCTCACGCTGTCACCTAAGACACTGAATGAGATCGTCAAGGTGACCAACGCCATCACCGGGAAAAGAAGAAACCACCACGCCTCTCGGTAATAATTCTGGGCGGTTGCGATCATTGATCCCCAATCCGCTTGAGGCGGCGTGATGCCCACACCCAGATAGGAAAGGGAGGCTGCTGCCAAGATATTGATCGGAATGAGCAAGGTCGTGTACACGAGCAATTGAGGCGTCACATTCGGCAGCACATCTACCCAAATGGTGTGGGCAGACGACGTACCGAGGGAAAGACTTGCCTCCACATAGGTGCGTTCCCGGATCGTACGGACATGTCCACGGATTACCCGTCCCACTGGGGCCAATGCAAAGAGTCCGACCAGCACGGCTATCAAGCCCACACCCTGATGTACTTGAATTGGGCCAATGTGGATCGGGCCGTACGAGAGAACCGATGCCAAGCAAATCGCTATGAAGAGAAGTGGGATTGCGAGAAGGATCTCGAAAATTCGGGAAATCACTGCGTCGATCACGCCCCCATAGAAGCCCGCACAGATTCCCGCGATGCCGCCCAGGATCACGGCTATGAATGCAGCGCTGAACCCGATGAGTAGCGCCGGTCTCGCACCGTACGCGATTCTGACCAAGAGATCGCGGCCTAGATCGTCTGTTCCCAAGGGAAACGTCGAATCGGGAGCTCTTGGCAAGCCATCACTGGTGAGTCCCGAACTGTATTGATGGTAAACACCGTGACCTGTCAATTGAGCGACAACGGGTGCGAAGAGTGCAAGAAGGATAAAGAACAGGACGATCCCAGATGAAGCCACGGCGGCTCGATCATGCAGAAGTCGCCGTGTGGTAAGCGTCCAGAATCCCTCGTCTCTGGCTCCCTCACCGCCGTTGTCCTCATGACCGGTGCGGTCGTCGTCGTCAGTTCCGGCGGTGTCGTCTCTGTTGTCAGTGCCGCCAGTGCCGGAGCTCGCGAGAGTTCTCCGTGTGCGGGATCCGGGGCGGCTAGGTCGCATCCAGGCGGATGGTATCCCCGGCAGAGAGACCTAGGAGGGTGAAACCCAAACGTTGGTTGGGTCGAAGTCCTGGATTTCGGGAATCCATACGGCGTTGTGAACACTCGTTGAGTGAAAATAAGGCAGGGTCGGACTATTAATCGGGTAGATGGCGGCGTCCTTCATCACATCGAGGTCGACTTGCGCCCAGATTGCGGCGGCTTGGCTCTGGGACTTGGCGGTCAACCCGGCCGAGATCAAATTGTCGATTGTCGGATCGTTGAACAATCCGAAGTCGTCGGTATAGGGAGGAAGGCTTGATCCGTCAAGCAAGGGTTGGAAGTAATTTACGGCGTTGTTGTTGTACCAATCCGGAAACCACTGCGAGAAACTCAGATCCCAAACACCCGAGCGCGCAAGACTCGGAACTTCTTGGTATTTCGTGTAGAGCTGCGCGATGGGAGCAGGAATCCCGACCACCGACACGCCGACCTGTCCCAGTTCGTACTGCACTGTTTGGAACATCCTTGTTTGGACTTCGTTATCCGAGGCGTACAGCATCTTGAACTTGAGGTGCGTGCCTTTAAGTAACTCTCGAGCCTTTGCCGGGTCGTATGGGTAGAGATTCGAGGAACGTGAGCCAAGTACGCCTTCTGGCAAGACATGAGTTTGCGGTGGACTCACTGTTGGACCGTCGTCATCTTGAACGAGTGATGAGCGATCGAGAGCATACGAAAGGCCCTGCCGGATCGTAGTTCTGCTCAACGCATGGTCGTTGTTCGGTGAGGTGACGTTGAATACAAGAAACGGAGCAAGCCCGAACGACGGGCCGAGTGTGAGATTAGGATTGTGTGACGCCAGGAGTTGAGGGACCTCGGCGGGCGGTACCTGTGTATCCCCCCAGTCGAAATCTGCGTCAGGGGCGTCGGCCTGAAGCTCTTCCTGCGCAACGTCGGGACTCACAGTCTCGTTGATATCGATCTGATTGACGTAAGCCTTGCTCACAGGGTCGGTCGAAGCTCGCCAAGCGGGATTCCTGTCGAGCGTTATCTCCTCATTCGGTGTGTAGGAGGAAATCCGGTAAGGCCCATCCGCGAGGGTGTGTTCGGCCAGGGCATTGGAACCCGGCAGATAATCGAGATACTCGATCGGGGCCGGCGAGAAAGCTGGCATCGCGAGAAGCGGTGTGAAGTAACTGACTGGCTTCGTCAGCTCGAATGTCAGCGCCAGGGGATTTGAAGGATCCAGCTTCACGCCCGTGATGGAGTGAGCTTGAAGGAACGACCGAATTGCAGGCGCGCTTGCGGGTACCTGACCGAACTCGTTGCAGAACTGTGTCATGCCCTGAATCAGTGATTCGAAGTCTGAAAGACCTCCGAATGGTTCGACTGGGTTACAAGTACGCTCCAATCCCCTGAGCGCGTCAGCGGCGGTGACCTGGCGGGGCGGGGAGGTATCCCACATCGCCCCTGAGACGATCGTGACCGTGTACGCCATTCCACCGTCGGACACGACAGGCATGCTGCTCGCCAGATCCGGGATGACATCCGTCGTATGCCCGGGTGTCGCTGGGTATGTGTAGAGCTGACGGCTCCAGGCTCGGAGAACGAGGTACGTCGGGTTGTAATACGCCACGTTGGGATCCATGTAGTCGACGTCTCCGGTCCCGACCAGGTAAAGAGTGCCGCCCCTGATCGCGGCCGTGTCGTTTGCAACGCTCGTCGTCGATCCACAGCCTCCGAGAAGTGTGACTACGACCACAGTCGCTGACAGCAGGATTGGGAAACGAAGGTGACGAACCGGGCGACCACCGTGTGACCCCAAAGCCCTGGACCCGGTCTGTCGCATCTTGAACATTTTGCGTAGGCGCAGCGACCGAGCCTCGCTCCGGCCAGACGCGCCTAAAAGGATCGAATAAAAAGCGCTATTTCTATCGTTCTCACGTTCCAATGAACCCACCCCCCGGTCCTTCTCGCCTGACCAGGGCGGGCGCATTGTTGACGACTATTGCCACTGTGTCAATAGTCAAAACAGACCCGGCTGGGCGCTTCGAGAAGCCGACCTGCGGCCTCGCAAAGGCCCGGACCTGCGGCCTCGCAAAGGCCTGACCAGCGGCCTTTGTTATGGCCTGGCGGCCCGACCCGCGGCGGGTAAAGCCTCGTCCTGTAGCACGGAAAGGCTCGACATGCGGCTTCACAGGCTCGGTCTGGCGGCTTGTAAGGCTGAAGCTGCGGCTCGAGAAGCGGAGCAAGATAGCAATCGCAACGAAGCCTCGACCGTCGCCTGACCGGAGCAGCGCATGGACCTCACTGAGCTTTCCCAGCGCAGAGCCCAGATGGGCAGGAGCATCCAACCCTGGATCGCAGCAAATGGACCAAGGGCAGTTGGCGAGGTATCCAGCGGTTACTGGCTGGTTCTCACCGGATCACCAGGGGCGGATGGCAATATGGCCCTTGTCCACGACGGAGACACTTCAACCTTGAAGACCGTCAGGGACCTTGTCGAGGCTCGGGGATACCCCACCCTTCTCATGCTGGCGGGCCATCCGCGGCAACGAAGCATCGGTCCCAACTGGGTCTTTCAAGGCCAGTTGCCTTTCATGTCACTCGAGCTCGCCAGCGCAAGCCTTCGACCCGACGGCCGGGTTCGGCGAGCGCAAGCGGATGATTTCGACACCGTCGTCGACCTCGTCACAGAGGCGAATCCGTTCGGCCCCGAAGTCGCAGAAGTTGGCGTGGCGATCCTTCGCGAGCGCGTTGACACGCCGGCCATCTGGCTACTGTCTGAAAACGATGTCCCTGTGTCCACGGTGTCGAGCGCGGTCGTGGACGATGCGGTGTGCATCTGGTCCATGGCAACCCCAAGCCGTTATGGCCGTCGCGGGTACGGTAGAGCGATCCTTTCCCACGCGCTGCATGACGCGTATTCGCGGAGCGAAGCGGTTATAGGCCTGTTGACAGCCAGTCCAGCTGGAAGATCTCTTTACGAAGCAGTTGGGTGGTCGGTCGTAGAGGAATGGGAGATGTTCATTTCGCCAGGACGAACGGAAAGCCGTTAACCGAGCTCAGAACCGACTCGAGTTTTATTGCCGTGATCCAAAGGCGTGATCCAAAGGCGTGATCCAAAAGGCGTGATCGAGAAAGATCATCAATTCCGCGAGCTGGAAATCTCTTTGCCGCAGCTCGAAACAACGGCTGCGGAAGAACTGGCGCGCCTTGGGTACACGGCGCTCGAAGGACTCGTGCCGCCAGATCAGCTAGTCGAACTCAGAACTGCGTTCGATGAACGTATCGCAGCAGAGGGGCCATTACCGGAAATCGAATTTCAAAAAGAACCCGGGAGCCTGCGTTTGTCGAATTGCGTGAACAAGGGCGACGTCTTCCTCCGAGCCGCGTTCCTCCCGCTCGTCCTTGCAGCGGCCGCTCATGTCATCGGACGACCGTTCAAGCTCCACGGCTACAACGCCCGTGATCCGCTTCTAGGAGGGGGTGGTCAAGCCCTTCATCGCGATGTGGACACAGGCCCCCAACTCGAAGGAAGACAGAGCAACGGATCCAGAGATCTGATTAACGCTATGTGGGTCCTGGACGATTTTACGATCTCGAATGGACCGACCCGAGTGGTTCCAGGTAGCCATCTTCATGATCGCGATATCGACGACGAGATGGACGATCCGACGCGTCCACATCCTGCAGAAATGCTACTAACAGCCTCGGCAGGCACGATAATCATTGTCAACGGAGCACTTTGGCACAGCGGGACGGTCAACACCTCAGGCGAGTCGCGACGGTCATTTCACATTTCGTTCGTCGAGCGTCACTTTCCTCAGCAGGTTGAACAACGGTCGAGCATAGATAGGGAGACGTACCTGGCATTGTCCCCGATCGAGAGATACATCCTCGATGTTTGAACGGGCGAGCGATGGTCGGAGGCTCAAGGTTCAGCAGCGACCGCGCTGGTGAGCAAGAGGAGCTCGGCGCCATCGGCACGTGCTCGGATCGACACTTCGCTCTCTGAAAGGATCGCCACCGCACCACTGGCTTCGATCTCTCCGGCGTCAGTTTCTGTTGCTACATGTGCCGAGCCGTCGACCAGCAAGAGATAGCCCCCTTCTCCGTCCGCGAAATGATGAGTGACGGCGCGCCCTGGTGAGGCCAATCCATAGTAGAGCCCAATCTGTTCCTCGAGGGGAGCGGAACCGTTGTCGCTGTCGTCCTTTGTGCGACTCACGTGAAATCTGTCGACCGGGAGGACCAACGGATGGAAATTGGCTAGAGGGTTGACACTCGAAGGACTGAACGATTTGACATACGAACGAGCCCGCTGTGAGCAGTTCAAACATACCCGCATGAAACGGACTGGCTCAGTCGCGGACTCGTTGAAGTACCGAAGTGCAACGCTCTCGCCCGAGACCGCAGCGTGTACCGATGGCGAGGAATAGATACCCCCGACGCCGACGTCGTCGACGATCCCTAGGCTCCCATTGATCACAGCGACAATTTCGGTGACCGTCTGGAGGTCGTGAAGCGCTGTTCGGCCACCGGGGCCGAGCGTCATGTCCTCGAAGGTCCGAAGATCCCGGAACAACGGTCCCGGCAGATCGGACCAGACATCGACGCCGAAATGAAGCCTCGCTGTGTACCAGCCACTATCGAGGACTGGTATGGACTCCTGGCTCCGGATAACTAGCACGTTCGGGCGTCGTCACAGCAGACCTTCCCGGCCTTCGGAATACTGCGGTGATCTGGGGAATGGTGAAAGTGGTCCAGGGTCCGACTCGTGTAGATCACCGTCCGCGCGAGAGCCGTCTCCTCCACACCACCAGGGTGGACCGAAGAGGTTCATCGAAGCACCAGTAGCATGACTTAATTTCTCGTGGGATTCCGGGCTGCTTAGACCAGACGCTCGTGAGATCACACTCTGGGTCGAGAGGCGTCCGGACCACATGATGATTGGGCAGAGATGACGCTCCGGACGCTCCCGCTACGCCTGATCGGCTCGAGTGCAGTCCTTTCACCTGGTGTTTCCCATTCCGACCAATCCCTACGACGGCCTACTAGGAGCCACCTCCGAACCGTCGAGGAGCCTGACGAACGGTCGACAGCATGCGGAAGACGGGCCGCCGCCGCTCGGGCGGAAGAGTCCCTGGATGGGGGCAGAGGAGCGCGGACGCGAATGCGTCTTGGCCGCGGTTTCATCGAGGGATTACGCGCTCTCGATCCCCAAATTAAGTGATTTCACAGATGACCGCACCCTGCCGAAGGCAGAGACTAGGTATTGACGGTAAGGCGCCGACGGACATGCCAAGAAAGCGAATCCGGTCCATCTGAACCGTCGTGGTCGTCTCGGGACGACCGAGCAGGGACGAACGAAGTTGCCGTCATCGACGGCCGATCTGAGGGAGGGAACGAAATGGATGGTCCCCGTTACCTGGATGGGCGGATCGCCTGGCTGAACAACGGACGTTGTCTGTACCAAGAAGCACTGGCAGCTGCTGAGCAGGGGAGCGAGTACCCCGACGACATGGGTTTCGCCACCTGGTCGATCGTCGAGCTGATCGAGGCGGCAGTGCGATCAGATCGGATCGGAAAGGCGAAGGAGGTCTTGGGCCAACTCTTAGAGGCCACGCGCGCTAGCGGGAGCGACTGGGCGCTGGGCATCGAGGCACGCTGTCGAGCATTGCTGAGCAATGGAAACGAGGCGGAGTCCCTGTATCTCGAAGCGATCGAGCGACTCGGGCGGACCCGCGTTCGTGTCGAGCTGGCGCGTGCCCATCTCCTTTATGGGGAGTGGCTGAGGAGGGTGGGACGTCGGGTCGATGCCCGCAAGGAGCTGCGCATCGCATACGAGATCCTGAGCGCGATGGGACTCGACGGATTCGCCGAGCGAGCGAGAAGAGAACTCCTGGCCACGGGTGAGACCGTTCGCAAGCGGGGTGTCGAGAGCTTCGACGAGCTGACTCCTCAAGAGACGGAGATTTCGCGGCTGGCCATCTCCGGGTACACGAACCCTGAGATCGGCTTGAAGTTGTTCATAAGCGGACGAACGGTCGAGTGGCATCTCCGAAAGGTGTTCACGAAGCTCGGGATCAGCTCGCGGCGCCAGCTCCGCAAAGCATTGCCTGAGCTGGGGGGGCTCGCGATACCCGCCTAGCTCTTGGCCGCTCGCGGGGCGAAAGAAACAGGGACAACCCTGACGAAGAGCCCGACGGGCAACCGTCAGCATTGAGAGCTGCGGGCGTCCATGATTTTGGACGGGTCTTGGACAGGTTCAGGACCCAGGAATTCCTGTAGAACCGAAGCAGTAAGTTCTACAAGCGGTTCATGTGCACGAGGTGCCTGCCATCGACACCGAGTCCTAGTAGAAACGGCTTCCCTGACCGCCCTCGACCGTCTACAACAGTCAGGTTGGCTGTGTCACCATACGCGACGTGCAGGAGTCAGGGGGTCTGTACGGTCGTGAACAAGAATTACGTCTCCTAGCGAGCAGGCTTGAGTCTGTCGTCGAAGGCGGCTCAGTAGTCCTCGTAGAGGGCCAAGCGGGCATCGGCAAGTCCCTCTTGCTCTCGAACATCGTTGATATCGCCCGAAGTCTCGGGTTCACCGTGTTGCGCGCGGTGGGCGTTCAATCTGAGGCACACCTGGCCTTTTCCGGGCTTCATCAGCTGATCAGACCCATCCTCTCCGGCGCACAGGCACTTCCTCGCCCTCAGCGTGAAGCTCTGCTGGCGGCCTTCGGCCTGACCGACGAAGCCGCTCCCGACTTCTTCCGCATTGCGCTGGCCTGCCTGGAGCTCATAGCGGATGCCGCTGCCCATTCGCCTGTATTGATCGTGGCTGAGGATATTCACTGGATGGATAAGCCGACGACCGACGTGCTCTCTTTTATTGCACGTCGTATAGGTCACGAGCCCATCTTGTTGTTCAGCTCGATCCGTTCGGGGTACGAGTCACCAATGAAGGACGCGGAACCCACGGAAATCCACGTCGCAGGTCTGACTCAAGAGCATGCAAATGCCTTGTTGGACCGGTACTTTCCCGACTTGGACCCCGCCGTGCGCTCGCGGGTTCTCACAGAAGCAGCCGGGAACCCTTTGGCTCTCCTCGAGCTTCCACGTGTCATCAACTTCGGAACCGAGACTGCCACGTCGGGAGCCGTGATCGTCCCGTTGACCCGCCGACTGGAAGACGCATTTGCAGGCAGGATTGCGGACCTTCCGGAGGTGACCCAGAAGACCCTGTTGGTTGCGGCACTAGACGACCACAGCGAGCTCGCCGAAGTGCTCGACGCCGCGAGCGGGCTGCTTGGGCAACCTGTCGTCGAGGAGGATCTTCTCCCCGCAGCTGCCACCGGCCTCATCGATCTGGACGACGGAATGGTTGGATTCAGGCATCCTCTGATGCGCTCGGCTATCTACCAGGAAGCAAGTCCGTTGGAGCGCCGATTGGCTCACGGGGCGCTGTCGAATGCGTTGACGAGGGATCCAGACCGCCAGGTTTGGCATCGCGCTGCTTCGACAGTGGGCAAGGACATAGAAGTCGCACTCGATCTGGAAGCAGCGGCCCAACGCGCGCGTCGGCGCGGGGCGATCCCCATCGCCATTTCGGCGCTGGAGCGAGCCCAAGACGCCACTCCTGACGTCTCGAAACTCGGGATCTACTCGCTGCTGATCGCAGAAATGTCCTTTGACCTCGGCCGACATGAAGATGCCGACCGCTTGTTACGCGACGCTGAATCTCGAACGATTTCACCCGCAGAGAGAGCACAGATCGCCTGGCTTCGCGAGTTGTCCGTTCTTCAGCCTCTCGACGAATCGGGCGTCTACGAGTTGGTGCAGCTCGCCGAAGAACGCTCCGCCGACGGAGACACCGACCTTGCTCTGCACCTGTTGTTCGCGGCAGCTCGACGTTGCTTTTGGTACGACCCCGGCTACGACGCTCGGATGGAGATCGTCTCCATCGCCGAGCGTCTTCCGGTACCGGACGATCACCCTGAGTTTTTGGCAGTTCTCGGAAACGCTGCCCCTGTCGAACGAGGCGAACAGGTTTTCGAACGACTTCAGGCTACGCAGCTGAGCTCCATAACTGACCCGGCAATGGTGCGTGTCCTAGGAATTACAGCCAGTGCGTTCGGCGCATTCGAAATGGCCGAGCAATTTCTATCGAGCTCCGTTGCAGGGCTTCGATCTCAGGGGCGATTCTCCTTTTTGGCTCAGACGCTGGAAGCTCAGGCTCACGCGGCCCTCTTCGTGGGAAACTGGAGCCTTGCGACGCGCTCTGCCGAGGAGGCCGCGCGCCTTGCACGTGAGACCGGCAGGATCCGGTGGCTTTGTGGGGCGTTGGCGACCAATGCTCTGCTTGCGGCCTATCGAGGGGATCGGGCGGAACTCGAATCCTCCGCATCCGAGGTGGAGTCTCTGCTGCTCGCGTTTTCCTTCAACTCCAATTTGACGCTGCTGGAGCTGGCACGAGGCGTCAGTGCCATGGCGTTGGGTCTCCACGCGGAAGCTTATGACCACCTCATACGCGTATTCACACCCGGTGACCCCTCATATCACCCCTTCAACAGACACTGGGCAATTGCAGATTTGGCCGACGCAGCGGCTCACACGGGAAACAAGGACGTCCCTCGTCGTCTCATGGCCGATCTCATCGAAATTGGAGCTCGTACGCCTGCTCCCACACTTCACATCAATCTTCAATTCGCAGACGCGGTCCTTGCCGATGATGCTGAAGCCGAATCGGCGTTTCTCTCTGGCCTCGAGAACGAGGCACTGAACCGACGTCCTTTCATGCGAGGGCGCTTGCTTCTCGCATATGGCGAATGGCTCCGACGCCATCATCGCATGGTGGATTCTCGGCGACCGCTCAGAGCAGCCCGGGAGATCTTTGACGCTCTCGGGGCAGAGCCGTGGGGTGAACGAGCTCGCAGCGAGCTTCGGGCATCAGGGGAGTCCAGTCGTCGTCGAGGTGAATCCTCGATAGATCAGTTGACGCCGCAAGAACTTCAGATAGCGCACATGGTCGCCGAGGGACTTTCGAACCGCGAGATCGCTGAGCAGCTGTACCTATCCCATCGAACCGTGGGTGCACACCTCTACAGAATCTTCCCGAAGCTCTCCATCACGTCCCGATCTCAGATGCGCGGGGCTCTCATGAAGGCCGACGCCTGACCTTGCGATGACCATGCCATGCAAACGATCTCATACTGCTCGACGAGCTTGAGAAGGCACGACCGGGGTCGGTCACTGGTGCGATTCGAGATCCGGCGCGTCAACATCAGCTCAGGAACTTTCGAGAGCAGGCGTTCAGGTAGATGCGGGCGCCCGGTCGTGACGACGTGGCGCCGGTGCGCCAGAGAGCTACTCGGAAGGCGGCATCAACAGGAGTAGACCGGGATGTCCACGGAGACGCCAACGAAAAAGGCCCTGCAACGTCTACGCAGCTCCTTTGGCCGTGGTGGAGGCGGAGCCACCACCAGCCAAAGTCTCCCCGTTGAAGGTGAGCTTCCTTCTTTTGAAGGCGCGACCCAGTGGATCAACTCCAAGCCGATAACGCGCGAAGAGTTGTCTGGCCGTGTCGTTCTCGTGTGCTTCGGCACCTATACGTGTATCAATTGGATTCGTGCACTTCCCTACGTCCGTGCGTGGGCTGAAAAGTACGCCGGTAACGGGTTGGTAGTGATAGGAGTTCAGACCCCCGAGTTCGAGTTCGAGGGAAGCCTGGACAACGTGCACCGCGCCGTCGAGCAGATGGACGTCTCTTTCCCGCTCGTTGTTGACAACGAATACGCCATCTGGCGGGCGTTCGACAACAACTACTGGCCGGCGCTCTATTTCATCGATGCCGGCGGCCAGATCAGACATCATCACTATGGCGAAGGAGATTACGAAGAATCGGAGCGGGTGCTTCAAACGCTATTGGCAGGTACGGGTCCTGGTGTGATGAAGGAGCGGGCCAATGTCGACACCGCCCTTGTGCGGCTCGAACCGCAAGGCGTGGAGCTTCCCGCCGACTGGGAGAACCTGGGTTCAGCGGAGAACTATGTCGGTTACACCCGCACAGAAGGCTTCTCGTCCCCTGGGGGCCTCGTCCCGGGCGAGCCCAACGTTTATAGGACGCCTTCATCGTTGAGACTAAACGAGTGGGCTCTGTCGGGCGATTGGCGGATCGGTGCCGTCGCTGCCGTGTCGGAGGGGCCTGGAGGCGTTATCTCTTGCCGATTCCACGCTCGTGACCTTCATCTCGTCATGCGACCGGCGATGGGTCAAGCGTCGACGAGCTTCCGCGTGCGCATCGACGGCGGAAGTCCAGGCGATTCGCATGGGACCGACGTCGACGAGAATGGCACCGGAGTGTTGATGGACCAGCGCATGTATCAACTGCTTCGCCAACCGGGACCCATCATCGACAGGCTGTTCGAAATCGAGTTCGTGGACGCAGGTGTCGAGGCCTACGTGTTCACTTTCGGTTGACCTACAAGTTCACTCGATTCACCTACACGGTCATTTTCGGCTGTAGGGAGGTCCAGAGCGCTCGTATGGGAAGTGCGAGGATCGGAGGGACCCAGTTCGCTCTCGACACCTCTGGGGCGTTGGGTCGGGCTCAGACCCTGACGCCGTCTTGTGAGTCGCAAGGTCCGTCGACTCACCATCTGCCGAGTCCGGCGATGCGGAGCGATAGACACATGATCCGGCCGAGTGCTTGGCTGTGGCCTCCGCGCCTCCTCAGGGTTAGGCCGTCCTGAGGGTTACGCCTGCTCAGGGGTCGGCAACCCGACCTGACGTAGTGTTAGATCATGCCTGGGCCTCCGACGGCAGCGAACTACGACCCCGAGGCCGTCCGCGCCAAGTATCTGGCCGAGCGCGACAAGCGTCTCATCCCGGGCAGAGCGGACATACGCAACCTAAGGGCTGATGAGCACTTCGCCCATTACCGCGACGATCCGTTCACACCGGTAAAAGATCGTGAACCGCTCACAGACGAGGTGGACGTCGTGATCGTGGGCGGTGGCATCGCCGGCGTGCTTGCCGGGTCACAGCTCCGCAAGGCCGGCATCGAACGGATCCGGATCATCGACCAGGCGGGTGGCATCGGTGGCACCTGGTATTGGAACCGCTATCCCGGGGTGATGTGTGACGTCGAGTCGTACATCTACATGCCGATGCTCGAAGAGCTCGACTACATACCCACCCGGCGTTATGCGTTCGGAGAAGAGATCTGGCACCACCTGGAAGCGATAGCCGAGCGCTTCGACCTGGTGAACGATTCGCTGTTCCATACCGGGGTGACTCGCGCGGAGTGGGACGAGGACGCGGGTCGTTGGCGGATCCACACCGATCGGGGGGACGAGGTGAGCTGCCGCTGGTACGTGTTGGCGGTCGGGATACTCAACCTCATGAAGCTGCCTGCCATCCCCGGCATGGAGGACTTCGCAGGCCGCTCGTTCCACACCGCCCGATGGGATTACGAGTACACCGGGGGCTCGGCACACGAACCTCTCACTCGACTCGGGGACAAGGTGGTCGCCCTGATCGGGACAGGTGCTAGTGGCATCCAGGTCCTTGCGCCTCTGGCCGAAGCTGCGAAGCACGTCTACGTGTTCCAGAGGACCCCATCAGCCATCGGCGTCCGAGGCAATCGGCCAACGGATCCCGACTTCTCCCGTCACCTCGAGCCTTCGTGGCAACGCGCCCGGATGGACAATTTCCAGGCGATCATGCTCGGCCGATCAGTCGATGTCGACGAGATCGACGACGGGTGGACGCATCACTACGCGGCGGTCCAGCACCCGCCGCGGTCGAAGGGCATGACAATGGAGGAGTACCTGCGCGGTGGCGAGGAGCTCGATTACGAGATCATGGACTGGCATCGCCGGCGGGTCGAGGAGTTGGTGGCCGATCCGGGGACCGCGGAGATCCTCAAGCCGTACTACAGGTACCTGTGCAAGCGGCCGTGCTTCCACGACGAGTACCTGCAGGCGTTCAACCACCCGAACGTCACTCTGATCGACTGTCCCGGAGGGTTCGAGCGGATCACGAAAAAGGGGCCGGTCGCCGGTGGCAAAGAGTACGAAGTGGATTGCATCATCTACGGCACGGGCTTCGAGGCCGAGCTCACCCCACTCTTCCGTCGCGTCGGGCACGAGATCGTCGGTCGTCGCGGGGTGACATTGGCGGACAAGTGGGGCGAAGGCGCGGCCAGCCTGTTCGGAATGATGAGCCGCGGGTTCCCGAACATGTTCGTCATGCCGGCGCCCGGGCAGCAGGCGGTAGTCACCGTGAACTACACGCAGCTAGCCGTACTCGGGGCACAGTTCATCGGCAGCGCAATCGGGCTGTTGGAGAAACGCGGAGTCGAGGTGTTCGACTTGAGCGCCGAGGCCGAGGAAGCGTGGACGAAGAAGATCGTGGACTCATTCGTCGACGGCAGCGCTCTCATGTCCGCATGTACGCCTTCGCGCATCAACAACGAAGGTCATCCGGAACTGCTGAACCCCCGCAACGGGAATTATGGCCGCGGGATGGGTGACTGGTTCGCGTACCGCGAGCTGCTCGAGGGGTGGCTCGATGCGGGGGACCTCGAGGGCCTCGAGCTCGAAGTCCGCTCCCCCTCATCGTGAAGGAGCGTCGACCTGTCGCCGTCGTGACCGGCGGCGGAGGCGGTATCGGGGCGGCGATCGCCGAAGAGCTCGGCCGTGACGGCTGGTTTGTCGTCACCGCCGATCCCCTTGTCAGCCTCGACGGTTCCGAGCGTCTCGCTGAGCCAGAAGAGACGACCGCCGGGAGGATCGTCGCGGCGGGTGGTGCCGCCCGGGCCTCGTCGGTATCGGTGACCGACGGCGAAAGTGTCCGCAGCCTTTTCCAAGAGCTGGTCGGCGAGCACGGCGGGCTAGACGCGGTGGTCAACGTCGCGGGGATCACGCGCCAGAACGGATTTGCCCACGGCACTGAAAAGGACTGGCTCGACCTCCTCACCGTTCATCTCGGCGGGTACCTCAACGTGCTGAACGCAGCCCTCCCGATCATGGCGCCGGCCGGGCACGGTCACATCCTCGGCGTGACCTCGGGGTCTGGGTGGCGGGCGGCTGACGCCGGCGGTTACAGCTGCGCCAAACGGGTTGTCGCCTCTCTGACATGGCAGCTGGGCACACAGCTACCCGCGGGCGTCACGGTCAACGCGATGTCTCCCATAGCGGCAACCCGAATGGTCGCCGCCGCGCTCGAGCGTGCTCGGAAAGCAGGAGGAGAGAGGGGCGGCGGCGGACTCTCACTCAGCTCGATGGCGGGCCCCGAGTATCTGGGCCCACTCGGCGCACACTTCGTGAGCGACGAATTCGGATGGTGCAACGGGCAGGTTTTGTTCGCGGGCGGAAGCGAGGTGGCGGTGATTGACGAGCCCCGACTTCTCGAGGTTGTACGAAGCGACGACGTCGTCTCTCTCGCCCACGTGCTCGAGGCAGTCATTCCACGGGCGTTCGCCATAGCAGAGGCGAGCCAAGCGACCGACGGAGCGAGCAATCCCCGCTTCGGGTCGATCTTCGACGAACCTGCCCCCGCCGAACCGGCGTCGGCGAGCGTCCAATCTTGTCTGGTCGCTGTCGACAGCCCGAACTTGGCCGCGTGTCTTACCGCGACTCTCGAGGCGCGCTCTGTCATCTGCCCCCGCGTCGACGTCGCTCATGGATTTGGCGACGCGGCAGACGCGTTGGGCGCTCTCGTGGCATCGGCGGGGCCGATCGACGCAGTCGTCGTTGCGCCGGCGGGTCGCGAGCTGCGCAAGGGACGAATAGATGGCTGGGAGCGCCTGCTCGCCGAGCACGAAGGGATAATCGAGGACATCCACACCGACGCCGCGTGGGCGAGGGCCGTGGCTGACTATGCCGCAGCCTCCGGTCGTCCGGTACGTCTCGTGACCATCACCGACGCCACGACGTCAGGCGGTCGAAGTAGGGGTCAGGCGGCGGCGCAGCTCGCTCGCGCGGCCGCAGGCTCGACACAAGGGCGCGTCGGAGCGTTTGCCGTGAGCGTGGAAACCCCCGAAGAGCAAGGCGCCCGACCGGCGGCTGAGCTCGTTGCCTACCTCATCGGTCAGTCCGAGGCGACGTCCGTCGCCGGTTCCGAGCTCGCGATCGGCGCAGGGTGGGTGGGCCTTCGCAGTCACCCACGACCAGTTGGCAGCGTCACCTACGGCGGTCCCTCGGTCCCCAGCTGGCTGGACCGCACGCTCCGCGAGATCGTGGGCGCCAATGTCTGCCCAGCCGAGGCCTCCACGACCGAAACCTCACCGACCGAGGCCCGCGCAACCGAGGCCCGTGCGACCGAGGCCCGTGCGACCGAGTCCCGAGCGACCGAGGTGGATGCGTGATGGCGGCGGCGAGTCGGCCCACCCGCGTGGTGGACGCGCACGTACACCTGTGGGACCCTGCACGACTCGACTGGTACCCGTACCTTTCGCGACCTCAGGGCCAGCTCCCAATTCCCCAGGAAAAAGGGGTGGGAGACCCGTCGAGGATGTTCCGCCGGTTCGACGTCGACACCTACAGGGCGGAATCCGGATATTGGAACGTGGAGAAGTTCGTCAACGTCGCCGCTGCTACCGGCAGTCACTCGATCGACGAGACCATCGAGCTCGACAAGAAGGCCGATTCCACCGGCGGGCCCGACGCGATCGTGGGTGGCATCACACCGACCGAAACGGTCGCTCAGGCGATCGACGTCATCGACAGCCAGATGGCTGCGTCGCGATTCCGCGGGGTACGCCCGATGGGTGCCTTCGAGGGGCCACTTCCCGATGCAGCGGTGCTACGCGCGCTGCGCGACCGCGGCCTTGTGTTCGAGCTCATGACGCATCCTGACCAACTTCGCGCTGCGGCGGCACAGCTCGCCGAGCTCGACGATCTGGTGGTGGTCGTCGAGCACACCGGCTGGCCGCGGTCTAACTCCGACGACGAACGCGGCCTATGGCAGTCCGGTATCGACGCGCTCGCAGATCTCGGGGACAACGTCGTATGCAAGCTTTCGGGTCTGGCCATGCCGCTCGCGTCGATGCGCGTGGACGATCTCGCCCCTTGGCTGGAGTACGCGATCGGTGCGTTCGGCGTCGATCGCTGCATGTTCGCGAGCAACTTCCCCGTGGACTCGATGTACGGCACGTTCGACGATCTCTACGACGCTCTCAGCGCGGTGACCGCCGGCCTCGACAGTGAATCTCGGGACAAGCTCTTCGCAGCCAACGCGGAGCGCGTCTACCGCATCTAACCGGCCCACCGGAGCCGTTCAGGGGACCGTGGAAGTAGCGACCGATCTAGGGACTGTCACCTCGACGAAGGCATTCACACCGCTCGCGTGATACTCCAGGCCGTCCTGCTCCCCAACCCTTAAAAGGGGGTGTGCCCGAGACCCTCTAGAACGGGGTGGGTATGTAACGCAGCGGCAGGTTGGGCGGGGCGTAACCGCGAGCCGGCTGTCGCCTCGGCAGGGTCACCTCCAGCGGTGGGAGCGGTTTGTAGGGGATCTGGTTCAACAGGTGGGTGATGATGTTGAGACGGCCTCGCATCTTGTCGTCCGTGTTCGCGACGTACCAGGGAGCCCAAGCCGTGTCTGTCGCGGCGAACATTGCATCTCTCGCTCGCGAGTAGTCGTACCAACGCGAATATGACTTCAAATCCATGTCCGACAGCTTCCAGGTCTTGCGCGGGTCGTTGATCCTGCTCCGCAGCCGCCTCGTCTGCTCGTCTGGGCTTACTTCCAGCCAGTATTTGAGCAAGATTATGCCGGAATCGACCATCGCCTTTTCGACGCCGGGTAGCTGAGCGAGAAAGCGTTCGGTCTCCTCCGGAGTGCAGAATCCCATCACCTTTTCGACACCCGCTCGGTTGTACCAACTGCGATCGAAGATGACGACCTCGCCCGCGGCCGGAAGGTGTGGAAGGTAGCGCTGCACGTACATCTGGGACTTTTCGCGCTCCGTCGGAGCAGGCAACGCGACTACCCTGAAAGTACGTGGGCTCACGCGTTCGACGATCCTCTTGATCGTCCCTCCCTTGCCCGCCGTGTCCCGTCCTTCTAACACTATGCAGACCTTGGCGCCCGAGTTCTTCACCCATTCCTGCATGGCGACCAGCCCGCCGTGCAGCAGTCGCATCTCGTGCTCGTAGTCCTTCCGTTTCATCTTTCCGGGCCTGTCGCCCTTGACCGCAGTCTTATTTTCGTGAGCAGATGCCTTTTCCTCAGCAGACCGTTTTTGGTGAGCAGATGTCTTTTCGGCAGCAGACGCCTTTTCGCGAGCTGACCTCTTTTCCTGGGCAGTCGCTTTTTCCTGAGCGGATGCTTTTTCGTGAGTAGACGCCTTTTCGTGATCAGCCGTCGTCGTCGACGAAGACTCGGCCTTTCCGTTGTGGTGGTGTCGGTGCTTGCCGTTCTTCTTCGCCATCTGGTCAGCCTCCGGGAAGTCCCGTGACATCGTCGAGTGGTTGAGAAAGAGCCATCGGAGATCTCGAGGCTGATCGCGCGCTTTCGGCCCGACGCGCGATCCACTTGCCCGCTTCCCAGCCGAGAAGCAGGACGACCGCTGCAAGCAGCCCAAGCCCCCACTGGGCGGGCTTCAGACGTGTCGTGCCCAGAAGGCGCTGCATGAAGTCTGCCTGCGTGATGAGAAACGCCCCGAAAAACTCCGCAAGAGCGATCAGGTTCATCCTCGGGCTGTTGAAGGTGTCGACGCTGAAAACGGTCCCGGTCTCGCTTCGTGCCTCGAATGCGGCCACGATGAGCATCAGGCAAAATGCCACCAAGCCGATCGACTGCCCCGTTACGACACTGCCGTAGTGGTTCTTGCCGACTGCTATGAGCACCAAGTTGGCGACCGCTATGTACAGCCCCACGAGCCCGCACGTGGTCAAGACCCCCCTGGTGAGGATCGAGTCTCCGCGTGGTCGCGGCCTCCGGTTCATGAGGCCGGGGGTCTCCTTGTCGAATCCGAGCGCAATTCCGAAGGGAGCGTTGACGAGGAAGTTGATCCAGAGGATCTGAACCGGGGTGAACGGCTGTCCCGCTGCGATGTCGAACAACGTCGCGCCCAGGAACGTGATCACGAACGCCACCAGTTCGAGAAGGACGAACCGGATGTACTTGTTGAGATTGTCGTAAAGCTTGCGCCCCTGTTCGACCGCGTAGACGATGGTCGCGAAGTTGTCGTCGGAGAGGATCATGCGCCCGGCGTTCTTCGCGACCTCCGTGCCGCTTCCCATGGCCACACCGATGTCAGCCGCCTTGATCGCCGGCGCGTCGTTCACGCCGTCTCCCGTCATGGCGACCACGTCGCCCTTCTTCTTGAGGGTTTCCGCCAACAGAACCTTGTGCTCTGGCGCTACGCGCCCGACGACTCCGATGTGCTCGATTCGCTCTAATCGTTCGTTCTCCGGTAAGGCTGCGAATTCCGCACCGAGGATCGCCTCTCCCGGAATGCCGAGTTGCTGGGCGATAGCGGCTCCTGTCACCACGTCGTCGCCGGTGACCATCCGCACCCTGATATGTGCCTCCTGCGCGTCGGTTACCGCGGCTTTCGACTCGTCTCGCGGAGGGTCGACCATCCCAACCAAGCTCGTCATCTCCAGGTCGTGGACCAAGGCGAGCAGGTCGCCGTCCGGATCGAACGTTTTGGGGTCGAGATCTCGAAAGGCGCTCGCCATCACGCGCAACCCTTCTTTTCCCATCCGCACAACCTGCTCCTGGGCCCGGCGTTCGAGTGTTTCGTCCCAAAGCACGCTCTCTCCATTGCAAAGAGCCGTAGCGGCACGGCCGATGACCGCAGGCGCCGCTCCCTTCACGAAACACCGGACGACCTCACCTCCTGTCGAGTCGGTGGTCCGGTTGAAAGTGGCCATGAGCTTGTAGCCGGGGTCGAACGGCAACGTCGCCAGTCGCGGGAGTTGCTCGCGCGTCTCGTCGACCGACATTCCCGCCTTGTAAGCGAGCACGAGCAGAGCACCCTCGGTGGGATCGCCGACGACCTTTCCTTCTACGAGCTTCGCGTCGCTCGCCACGACGTACGGGAGGATGGCGTCGTCGATCTTTTCGGACTCGCCAGCCGCGTGGTTGATCTTTCCTTCGAGTCCGTATCCGATCCCGGTTATCTGGTAGCGGTTTTTCGGTGTGATGACCTCGACCGCTGTCATCTGGTTCATGGTGAGCGTGCCGGTCTTGTCGGAATTGATCGCCGAAGTGAAGCCGAGCGTCTCGACAGACGGGAGGTCCTTTACGATCGCCTTCTCCTTCGCGAGCTCCACGCTGCCGAGGGACAGGACGACTTGGACCACCATGGGAAGCGCGAGTGGGATCGCTGCGATGGCGAGCGCGACCGCCGTGTCGAACAAGGTCTTCCAGGACTGCCCCCGGCTGAAGCCGAGAGCGAACATCACGATCATCGTGAACCCCGCTGCGGCCACGATCCAGAGAGTGAGGGTGTTCATCTGCTTTGTGAGCGGCGTCTCCTCCCGCGCCGTCGCAGACAGCATGTGGGCGATCTTGCCGACCTGGGTGTCGCTTCCCGTTGCCGTGACTATGCACACACCGCTCCCGTGTGTGACGGGTGTGTGCATGAATGCCATGTTCGATTGCTCGCCTGCTCCGATATCGACACCGGACAGGGTGGTGGCGTCTTTTGCGACCGGCACGCTCTCTCCGGTGAGAGCCGACTCGTCGATCTGCAGCGCGCTCGCGTTCACGATCCTGCAATCAGCCGGCACTTCGTCACCGGCGGCGATCAACACGACATCTCCCACCACGAGCTCCTCGGCAGGGATGATCGCCTCGGCGCCGTCGCGCCGGACGCGGGCGGTTGCCTCCATCATCGATTGGAGGGCGTTCATCGCGCTCTCGGCCTTTCCTTGTTGGCGCAGTCCGACCACGGCGTTCACGAGGGTGATCACGAACAGCACGATGGCTGTGCTCCACTGCTTGATGACGAGCGAGACGATCGCCGCCCCAACGAGGATGAGCTGCATGTAGTTCGTGTACTGGCCGAGCAACCGGCGAAAGGCCGAGGGTGGCTTCTCGACCGGGAGCGCGTTCGGGCCGTCGAGCTTGAGTCTCTTTGCCGACTCGTAGGCAGAGAGCCCCGAGTCGGGGGACACCCCGAGACGCGCGGCTACTTCGGCTGGATCTACTGCGTACCAGCGCTCCTCGCTGGGAGTGGAGCGCTCGACGGTCTCGCTACCCGTGGTCATTCAGATTCCCGGTGTCGAGGGGTCGACGGTTCCTCCCGACGATCGCCCGGCCGAGAACCTATATCCGGTCGAGCTACGGGTCCACGCTGGGGCGCTCTTCTGCTCGGCCCGAGCTGTCTGATCGGCCCGGTCCCGGCGGCACCTCACCGGACAGGCAATCGGATCGAGTTGCGAGGAGGAGATGAAGCGGCGCTAGGGCATGAAGTAGCCGGCGATACGGTGGTTTCGGGGTCTCATGCGCACCGCGTTCGCCGCTTGAAGCCCGGACAGGACGGCCGCCTCGATACAGCCGGCGTTGAGACCAGAGTCGGTCCAGTCACCCGCGAGAAACATGTTGTCGTAGCCACTCTCGTCAGAACGCAGTCGGAAGCGGTCCGTTCCCGGGAGCGACTGCACGTACCTGTCCGAAAGATCGGTGTTCGCCGTCCAGAATTGTGTGTCGAAGCGATTCGCTCCGGTAAGGCCGTCGCCGTCGCCGTCGCCGTCGCCGTCGCCGTCGCCGTCGCCGTCGCCGTCGCCGTCGCCGTATCCGTCGGTGCACAAAAGGTCCCAACGGAAACGGCTCCCGTCGAGTAGTCCCGGGATCAAGTGCCCGATCTCCTCGTCGAGGAATTGGACCGCGTTGGTACGCACCGTGTCGCGTTGTAGCGCCGCTTCGGAGGGTCCGCAAGGCGATGACGCGTGGAGCGGACCGCAGAAGTAAGCGATCGAGCCCGGACGACTGTGACCGGGCCAGTCTTCTAAGTCGATCAGCTGAGGCATGGAAGCCCAGGTGCTGAAAGGCTCGACGAAGGCGCTCAACGTCGAGCCGGGATGCGGCCAACCCAGATCTGTTTCCGGGTCGCGAAGCCAGAGCTGAAAAGACTGGGTGGCGACGGTTCCGAGTCCGCCGAGCATCTCGCGCCAATGTGGTTGGCGAGCTGCAAGCTCGGAACAGGTCTGAGCCGCCATGGCGGGCGGGATGGCGAAGACGACGATGTCGAAGTCAGCGCCGTCGCGCAACACGAGACGTTCGGCGTCGGGCCACTCACACCAATGCGACTCGAGAGGCTGGGACTGGATGCCTCGAGCGTCAGACAACTGTTCGACCATCGGTGCGGACGGAAAGCACGGGAGCCCCTTGTAGAGGACCAAGGGATCGTAGGAGGTCCTGCCGTCGGCGAGTCGTGCCTGTCGGCCGAGCGCGATCGTCTCGATCCGTTTGCCGTTCTTCGCCGGATGCAGATTGTCCACACGGTGAAAGAACTCGAAGGTGACGCCGCGCCTCAACAGAGCCTCGTACATGGGCGCGAACACGATGTCCCCCATTCCGGCGGCCATTTTCCAGAAGATCGATCCCTTGTAATCGAACAGGGTTTTTCCGCCGAAAAGCACAGCAGTGCCTGCGCTGACCGATGGACGGCTCGGATCGCCCCCGACGAAGCCGAAAACCATGTCGTAGATCGCGCGCACGACCGAGTAGTCGGCAAGCTCGACCGGGCCACCATGGCGGCGGATCCAGTCGATGTACTCCTCGTCGTTGATCTTCGCGAGGCCGCGTGGGTCGGTCAGGACACCGTCCGCCACTATTCCTCTTACCGCGGCCAGCGCCAGCGCCAAACCTCGCCTGGTTCGTTCACGCGCGAAGTCCTCACGCCCATCCGACCTGAGGATGGCCGAATGCTCAGAACCGTCGAACCTGAGGTCTTGCGCATGAAACGGGGAAAAATGTCCCGATCCGTTCGCCGGCTGCTGCGATGAGTCGAAGTAACTTCCTACAAGGCGAACCGCCTGGGTGATCAGATCGACGACCGTCAGATCGCGCCCGTCGCCATCGCGCTCCGCCGGGTTCTTGCTGTTCGGAGGAAGCTCGGTAACCCAAGATCTCCATGCGCCGTCGAATCGGTCGGCCAAACCGATCTCGCACGAGGGGATCATGGCTTCCGACAGAGTTTTAATCGGCGCGTCCGGACGTTCGGCGGGTCGGTCGAGCTCCTCGTAGCACTCGCGCAAGAGCTGGAATGCGTTTTCGTACCATCCGAGCCAGACGTGCAGGCCGTGTTCTTCGATTCTGCCGTTGCGCCCCCTGCTGCTCGCTCCTTTACCACCGAGCCGCCAACCACGTTGGTACACCGTGATCGAATCGAATTCGTCCCTCCATCCGGGCTCGCTCAAGCGCCATGCCGCTGCGAGGCCAGCCATCCCCGCGCCGAGGATGGCTACGCGCTCACCGCGCCTCCTCTTGCCCGCGGCCCCCGCCCTTCTTGCCGTGACCACAGTTCATCCAGCCGCCGTCATCTCGCCCCGGCAAGTATGCCTAGCGCTCGGGCAACTTCGGGGTACGCCTCGTCGGTTCCCAGCCGGTCAAGAGCTGCTTCGAGGTCTTGCCGGGCACCGGTCGGAGACGCATCGGCTAGATCGATCGCTATACGCAGCTCGAACAAGCAGGCGTGCTGTTCCCGTGCAAGCTCGATGGCCTGGCGCAGTCCCTCTTCGCGATGCACCGGATCGGGCTCGAGGTTGGCCAGGTGTCGCAGTGCCTCGCTGCGCCAGAAGTTCATGCCCGTCTCCTCTGTCATCGCGAGCGAGTCTTGCAGCAAAGCGCGAGCGTTCTTGTCGTCACCCGACGCGGCATAGAGGACACCTGCGACATTGAGGTAATAGGGGAGAAAGAAACGCGTGTCGAACTGTTTCCAGACGTTCGTGAGCCCCGCCAGGGTCGACGCGTGAGCTGCGAGACTCGCCCGGTCGTCACCTCTTTCGAGCGATCTCAGTGCGGCAAGCGTGGACTGTTGTGTGACGCCCACCATCGTCCATCCGTCGAATCCGTGCCGGGTGGCGATCTCGTTGAGCAGGCTCACCGACGCGTCGGCCTTGTCGAACTGCTTGCGCTCCATCCGCATCCACGCCTCTAGCGACAGCGCATATGTGGCGCTGTAGGGACCGAGCGGAAAGTTCATCGCTTCTGTCCGCTCGAGCGCGATGTCGAAAGCTTCCTCTGCTCCAGCTGGGTTTCCCGTCACGAATCGGACTAGGGAAAGGCAGTTGAGGATGGCGGTCACCGGCTCGTTCGGGTTGAACCAGGCGGCGAGAAAGCGATCCTCGTCGGCTTCCTCGCGGGCCGAGTCGAAGAACTCGAGGAGGTCGACCGCGGCCCGGAAGTCGCCGCCCCAACAATCGAGAATGCCTAACGCGGCGATGTTGAACGGTCTGTACCACTCTCGTTTCTCGAGGTTCTTGTAAGTGGACTCGCTTATCTTCCGGGCCCGGGAGAGCTCACCCCTGATGACGTGGTAGGTCCACAAGACGATGACGGTGTTGAACCAGTCGTCGCCGAGCGGGTCGTAGTTGCTGAGCTCCAGACATTGTTGGTAATCCGAAGCAGCCGCGGGACTTGCATGTCCCTCTTCCGAGACGGCGATGTATCCCCGCTGCAAGCGCAACCGGACTTCGCGGATGTCCCGGTCGACGCTGTGATCCAATCCGGAGGTGAGAAGGTCTATCGCCTTGGTCAGATGTCTCCGCGCCTCACCGAACGCTCCCCGTAGACGCGCGGCCGAGGCTGCGCGCTCGTACGCCTCTGCTGATTCGAGTGGCCGCTCGGCCAACTCGTAGTGTGGTGCGACAACGGCCCAGTCGACGACGGCGCTGCCGCCGGCGCCCGACGCGAGTGCGTCCGCCAGTCTGCCGTGCACAGACCGTCGTCGCGAGGGCGGCTGCAGTTCGTAGGCGACCTCTCGCAGAAGCTCGTGGCGAAATCGGTACTGTCGCTCACCCCCGTCGCGCGGCTCGAGCACCCCCTGCAAGCACAGGATCTCGAGAGAGCGTTCGAGCTCCGAGTCCGGGACGTCGAGCACGGTCTGCAATAACCGGCGGTCGACCTCCCGCCCTATCACCGCAGACGCCGTCGCGACCGGGATCACGTCTGAGGGCGACGCAAGACGAGCAGCGAGAAGGTCATAGAGGAGATCGGGCACCCTTCCGGAAGATCTCCCGTTCGATTTCTCGGAGAGTGATTCGACTCCCTGCTGGACGTTTACGACCAACTCTTCTATGTAGAGCGGGATTCCGTCGCAACGGGACACCACGTCTGTTCGGATGTCCTCTGCGATGGGAGCCTCGCTACAAAGCGCATCCACAAGGCGACCGCTGTCTTGCTCCGAGAAAGGTTCGAGCTCGATCACCTCGACCCCCCTGAACGGCTCGAATCCCGGGCGCGCCGTCATGATGAGCACACAGCCCCGGCGAACGCCGGCCAAATGATGAACGAGCTCACGCGTCGAGCTGTCGAGCCAGTGGATGTCCTCCACGACGAGAACCGATGGTTGGTCGCCGAGACAACTGTCTATGTAGGTGAAAGCTGCCTCTTGGATGTCTTCGTTGAGCCTGCGAGGCTCGAGGGGTTCGGCTTCATACCCTGTTGCAGGCTCCAGGCCGAGGATGGGTGCGAGCCTCGGCACGAAAACCTCGGGGGATAGTCCGCGCATGAGCAGCTCACCGCGCAGCAGCTGTAATCGCTCGACTCCGTCGGCGGCCCGCCTCACTCCTGCAGTTCTCTCCATCAGGCGACGCACGGGATAGAGCCCGGCGTTTTCGAAAAAGGCTGAGCCTGCGAGTTCGACGACGGAGGCTCCCTCGTCTCCTGCCATCGACGCGACTCTCGACGCCAGGTACGACTTGCCGACACCGGCCTCGCCCCGGAGCAGAAGTGCGACGGCACTGTCGGTGCCCCCTTCACGAGTTTTATTCCAAAGGTCGCGCAAAAGTCCCCATTCTCGGTCCCGGTTGACGAGCGGACCCCGGGGCCTGCGCGCGACGTTACGATCGACGGCTTCGCCGATGACCCGATTCGCACGGACCGGGTCCGCCACGCCTTTCACCATCTGTGGTTCACCCGCCTCGATCTCGAACAGATCTCCGATGAGGCGTCTCACTTCTTCGGAGACGACCACTTCGTTCGGAGAAGCGAGCGTTTGGAGCCTTGCGGCCAGGTTGGCTGCGAGACCGTAAACCGAGTCGTCCGTCGTTCGGAAGATCTGTCCACGGTGAATCGCAACTCGGACTGCGAGCGCTTCACCCATTTCGCGCTCGGTTTGGGCGGCAAGCGATCCGACGCGCTTGATCACTTCCAAAGCTGCGCGCACTGCGCGCTCGGCGTCGTCACCGTGGGCCCGAGGAGCGCCGAACAGAGCGAGCAAGCCGTCGCCCTCTTCGTTTACGACGTCGCCGCCGAAGCGGTCTTCGACAGTCTTGCGGATCTCTGCGATGTAACGGCGGACGAGCAGCCCGTAGCGTTCAGGCTCGTGCCTCCCCGAAAGCTCCGTCGAGCCGACGAGGTCGCAGAACATGATCATCGCCCTCGGCTGCGAGCCGCCCTCGTCGACGTGGTTCGACCCGGTTTTCTCCTCAGCCATTTGTGCCGAACTCTAGGCCGAACCCGTCAGGGGATCACCAGCCAGACCGGGATCGTCACAGGCCCTGAACCGTGGGAAACGCTCGAGATGCTCAGGTTTGGCTCTACGCCCACGAGACCCCAGTAGGTCCCTCCGGGTGACGTCCCGAGATCGCTGGCGTTCACCTCCAGTTGGAATGCTGTCTGGCCGGGAGTAAGGACGCTCGTGGGGATGATATGTACGAGGTTCTTGGCGATCTTCTCAGCCGCCGTGGTCGGCGGGATACCGATTTGCAAGTCGTCTCTCAGAACGAGGGTGCCGGGATACGCGTCTTTCGGAACCGGGAAGGGCACGCTCCGGTACTTACTGGGCATCTTGCCGCCGAAAAGGCGACAGCATTTGTAGGGCAGCAGATAGCACTTCATCATGCTTCCGAACCACGCTTGAAGCTCCTGGACAAGCTGGTCGATCTCGGTGTCCATAGCACTGTTCGCCATTTGACCGATGCCTCCTATGACCGCCCGGTCGAGAGGTTCTTCACCCGGGCTACCCGTACACCGCTCTGTGCAAGTGGTCGGGGACCGTCTCGGCTCCGAATTTCAAAAAGCTCGTGCTGTGGTGTACGAGGTGGCGCGACATCTTCGTCACGTCGCTCAAGTAATCGGCCTGGCTGTACTGACCGGTTCCCATCTTCTTGAGCGACGAACGCATCTGACATACGCAGTCCTCGAAGCACTCTTCCACGACCTTGGCAACCTCGGATACGAGCGACCCGCACGTTTGAGCTGTCCAGCCGGATTGGCCAGCCCCTCCCACGGGACTGGGTCCACCACCTGCGTACTTAATTCCGCATCCGGATAACGCCGCACCGATGGCGGCGAAAGCACCTCCGGGAAATTGTGAGGAAGGCTGCTTGATCACGCACGGAATCTTCCCCGCTACCCTGAAAACGAAGTATTCGGCGAGGTTGGCGTATCCGAGCAGCCAGACGAAATAGGCGAGCCACGCCGCTTCCGCCGGGGACATGCTCTTGAGGGCTCTGAACTGAACCCTTTTCGTCGTGATCACCTCGGTGGTCATGGGGTCAATCTGTCTGACGACGAGGCTGCCTTCGTCGACGCTGACGCGCTTGTCTCCGTTTGTCTGGTCGGGATCCAACCGGTATTCGAGAACGCCGCCGCCAGAAGGAAGGGGTGTGTTGCGGAAGTCGAGAATCGTCGTCAGTGTCACCATGTGGCCGATCCAACCTTTGGCCGCGGAAAACGCGCCAGCACCGCCTGCACCGGTAAGAGCGCAGTCGAAGGCGATGACCTCCTGGTAGAGATCGAGGGGAACATGGGATCCCGTCATGATGTTCATGTCACACCACGGCGGCAGGTAGTTCGTCCACTTGCTCGGATGCAGGATGTCCGTCAGGTCTCCGAGGATCGTGGCGCCTGTGGCGGCATTCGAGCCTTGGACGATCATGTGCGTCTCGAACGCGACCGCAGGACCCCCGACTTCAGTGCTGGGGATGACCGTCCACTCAGCGGGAACGAGGACCTGACGTACGACGGCGATGCCCAGACATTCCGCCTTGAAGGCATCGGCCGTCATCGCGGACCAGGTACTCGTATCCGGATAGTGCTCCTTGTTCACCAATATCTCGAGAAGGCGGGTTGCCTGGACCTGTGGCTCCAACGTGTCGAATCCCGACGCCCGTGTGAGCGGCTCCAGCGCTCTCGCAAGCGTCTCGTCCGGCATCAGATCCAGATGGATTCCGGACGGCGGCGGTTTGTACGCCCGCTGCACACGACCCAGGACCGCGATCGCGAGCAGGCGCCGCGTCGCGAGCTCCAGCGAAAAGTCGGGGGAAGCAAGTCGGGTCAGCGCTTCTTCGATCGAAGGGAGGTGACGCGTCGCACCGCTTGGCAACTCCGTTCCGTCCGGGCCACCACCCCGGGAGATGATCCGCTCGCTCGCTAGGCTGATGCCCTCAAACCACCCAGCGGCTCCTTCGTTGTATGCCGGTATGAGAGCGGCAACAGTGGGGATCAGACTCTCGTCGGCCGTGACGAACTGGTCGACCGCACCGAAGACCACCATCAGGTCAGAGAGCTCGGTCATCTCCCAATCCTTCCGCCTTTCGCGTACCCTACCTCATGGCGGCTGATCCGACTTCCGATGTCTGATGGTCCAAAACCAATAGGCACTCGGTGTCCGCGATTCGGCCGGATGGGCAGAGGAGAGGCGAGAGGAACGACAGGAAGACGAGCGGCGGTCGGGGCAGCTCGCCGGAAAGTTTGAACAATGAGTGAAGAGAACGTGACCGATAGACCGAGCCCCAGCTTGCCGTGGGCCTTCGTGCTCGACCCGGCGGCGAATGCAAAGGCCTTGGGCGAGGTTCAGCGTCGTGGGCTTCGCGCAGCGCGCGAGCTCGTCGACAGGGTTGTGGCCTCGATCGACGGTCCGGATGCTCCGTTCGGTCCGTTCGGTCCATTCGGCGCCAATGGCGCATCGGGTTTCCCGGCCGGCGCGCCACAAGACCTCCCTCTCGCCGAGGTCATACAGGTTTGGTGGGATCTCGTCGCCCGTGCGATTGCCGCGGTCGCCGGGGAAGGGGCGGCTCCCGTCCAACCGGATCAATCGAGCTACCCCCCGTACAGCGGTGAAGACGTGTACCCCCCGTCGCGAGGCGACGTTGAACGTCTCCTATCAAGCGGCGACGACGAACGTCCCCCAACCAGTGACGAAGACGAACGTCCCCCGCCTCGCGACGGAGACGAACGTCTCCCAACCAGCGACGACGACGAACCTCCCCCATCAAGCGGTGAACAGGGGTACTCGCCGTCTACTCAGGTGGACAACTACTCCTCCGTAGACCCCATGGACCGATTCATCACCGTCGATGTCACAGCCGGAGACGTGCCGGTTCTCTGGCGACTCGAATCGGACGTGGAGGGTCAGCTGGTCGGTCCTCGGGAGCTCTGGCTTCAGAATCCGTCGGCGGATCAATTCGACTCGTTTGATCTTTGCGCGGGCGAACTGCGGTCCGCCGAGGACGTCGTCATCGAGTCGACGTGGATCAGGTTCGATCCACCTCGCGTGCCCGTTATCGACGCTCGGGGCGCGCGCGCCGTGTACTTGCAGTTGCGTCCAGAACGGCCTCTTTCGCCCGGGACATACCGGGGCGTCGTTCAGGCTCGAGGTGCGCCGAGCCTCTGCATCGCGTTGGAGGTCCGGGTGGTGCCCGACGCTTCCAACGGCTTCTCCGATATCGGTGCGCGCGAGGGCGACCGGGCTGACCAAACGAGCGTGGACGAAGTCCGGGGTAACGGCATGTGGGGCGGACCCACGTGACCCTCACGTCCCGCGCTCTTCGGGATGCGAGCGACCCGAAGGACGCTGCCCGGGTCGACCAGGTTCTCTCCGGCGTCGGCCGCAAGATAAGGCGCGCCATGCTCGACGCGATCCCGGATGCAGAACCGCACAAATGGCTCTACGAGCTCGTTCGCGCATATCCGGGCCGACCTGGAAAGGCGATCCGCCCTTCTCTGTGTCTGGCAACCTGTCGCGCGTTCGGGGGATCCGACGACGATGCCTTTCCTGTCGCTGTCGCCATCGAGATGTTGCACAACGCTTTTCTCGTCCACGACGACATAGCGGACGGGAGCGAGAGAAGGCGAGGTCGTCCGACCCTTCCGGCTCATTACGGGCAGGCGCTCTCGCTCAACGCAGGAGACGCGATGGTCGTATTGGCGAACCAGATCCTGCGTCACCACGCGCGTTCACTCGATCCCGGCTTGGCGGACCAAGTGCTCGAGGAATTCGACATGATGGCCTTTCGCACGCTCGAAGGCCAGGCGACTGAGCTCGGATGGCGCCGCGACCGCGTCACAGATCTTTCGCCTGAGGACTACTTGGACCTCATCTTGCACAAGACGTGTTGGTACACGACGATCCACCCTCTTCGAGTAGGGGCGATGCTCGGCGGAGCTGAACCTGCGAACGTGCACGCAATGGTCCGTTTCGGCTTTTACCTGGGTGCGGCATTTCAAATACGCGACGATCTCCTGAACCTCACGGGAGACGAAGAGGTCTACGGCAAGGAGATCAACGGAGACCTCTACGAAGCGAAGCGGTCGCTGGCGCTCATACACCTCGGAACCGAAGTTCGGGGCGAAGACGCCGTCGTGCTATCCGATTACCTCTCTGTCGACAGGCCGGAGCGGACGGTGGCGATGATCGAGTCCGTCCGCGTCTTGTTCGACAAATACGGGAGCATCGAGTTCGCCCGTGAGTACGCCGAGGGGATCGCGGCGGCCGCCGTCACCGCATACGAGGAGGCATTCGCCGGTTGTGCGGAGGGCGAAGACGCACAGTTCGTACGTGCGCTCATCCCGTACATGCTGGGGCGCGCCGCCTGATCCGGGCGTGGCGTACGATTCGTACGTGCCGAAAAGTGAGAGAGACGAGATCATCGGTCAGCTCACCGACGCCACGGTCCACTTGGTGGACGTGAACCTGGATCTTGCAAAACGCGTAGCAGGCTCGGTTGCGGCCAGAGGTGTCCGAGGCCTTCGCGACGCCGGGTCGCCACAGGAACCGGGCCCTGCAGAAGACATCTGGATGACTTGGGCACAGAGCGCCGGAGACGTCGTGCAGATCGCCTACCTCACGTCTCGGTTGGTGGACTCTTTGTGGCCGGGATCACGCTCCTCATCCTCACAATCCGACCGACCGGACCAATCCGGCCAATCTGACCAATCCTCGCAATCTGACCGACCAGACCGACACGACTGAAACTGCTGGTCTGACCGGCCCGACCCCCGCCGGGCGCGACGTATGGTCTGATCGAAGCTCTCGCCCAGGGATCACTGTCGTGTCGAACGAATCCTCCTAGCCTGTTCGTCCGTGGCGGAGCCAGGAGAAGGAACGGCACCCACTCTCGAGCGCTCGGCGCAGGATGCCACGCCGTCTCCGGCCACCACGCTCCGGCCACCTCCGACGTCATCTCCGCTTGCAACCCCGGCCACGTCATCTCCGCCGGCAACCGCTCCGACGTCGCCCTCGCCTGCAACCCCGGACACGCCTATTCGGGGCTGGAACGGGCTCGATCGCCCGACTGCACCGAAGCGTCGCTTTCCAACCCGGAAGGCCGGGCGCGGCGCAACCGCAACTTCGACGGCGAAGGCCGAGCGGAACGAGCGACGACTCACGATCGCGATTCTCACAACGCTCATGGCGACGAGCCTCGTCGCGCACGACCTGCACCGGATGTTGACCCAGCCGCTCTGGCGTGACGAGGACTGGGTCGCGCTATCGCTTCGGGCTCCCTTTGACAAGATCGTGAGCCTCACGGCGACCACCCCGGTTCTCTTCACGGCGCTGCTCCGGGTGACGCCGCACTGGTCTCCTTCGAGTCTCCGGCTGCTTCCCCTGGCCTTCACAGTCGCTGCGGTCGTGCCCGCCTGGTACCTCGGTCGTGAGATCGATCGACATAGTTGGCTCACCCGAGTCGCGCTCGCGGCAGGCGTCGCCTTCGCTCCCGCGATGCTCGCCCGCCACGACTTGAAGCAGTACACCGCCGAAGCGTTCGACGCGCTCGTCCTTCTCTGGCTGCTCGCCCGGCTCGAGGCGAATTGGTCACGCCGCAACTTGGTCGTGCTCGGAGCGGCGCTCGGTCTGAGCACCCTCCTTTCGAACGGCGCGATGTTCCTCGGCCCCGCCGTCCTCATATGTTTGGCGTTCGTCTTGATCCTTCGGCGGGAGCTGCACCGGCTCCGCGATCTCGCGATCGTCGGTGCCGCCACCCTTGCCTTCGATTTCGTGGTGTTCGTCGTCATCGACCGACCAGCGGACACGCCGTCACTAAAGGCGTACTGGAACGCCTTCTACGTACCCACGTCCCATGGGCTCGCGAACGCCATCCACTTCGTCCATTTCCGTGCAGGCGCTGAGCTCCAGAGCGTGGGCCTGGGACCGTCGATCGTGGTAGGAGCGCTTATCTTGGCCGGGATAGTCACGTTGTGGCGGAGGGGATTCCCGGCCCTCGCGCTCGTCGTACCGGTGGCGGCCGTCGAACAGCTCATAGCGGCCGGTGCGCACGATTACCCGCTGTGGGACCCGCGTACGTCTACGTGGTTCACCGTCATGCTCACCGTTTACGCGCTAATCGGTTTGACGGGTCTCGCGCGCCTCGCCAGATTCGCGATCGGCCGCTGGCGCGAGGGCCCTAACGCGGCGATGGCGGTCAAGTGCACGGCCTTGTTCGCGGTATTGGTTCTCGTTGGGCTCGTCGTCGGCTTGGCGGCGCCGTACGTGCACGCCGCCCGCGCGGCGGTGGACACGGCGACCCCTCCGGAAGACGTCCACGGTCAAGTCCAGACGATAGAGGCGCAACACCGCCCGGGCGATGTGATCGTGTCGAATGTGGACGCAGGTTTTGGGCTCGGTATCTACTGGCCCGCGCAGCCTGAGTTCGTTTTTCATGAGGCCCGGCTGAACACGTTCAGGATCGCGTATCCACCCGCCGACCGGATCGTGGTCGCAACCACTATTTCGACCGCGGCTGAGATACAAGCGGTGCGCACCGCGGTCGCGATGGCCGCAGCGACGCCGCATGGCAGGGTCTGGCTCGTGCTCTCGCACTGGCACAAACCCGAGCGCGCCACGATGGTCTCGACTCTGCGCGAATACGGCACCCTCACGACGCCACCGGATCAGCACGGCATGGAACTGGTACACCTGCTGACTCTGCGACGACCGGTCCCTCCGACTGCTGACGCTCCCTGATCTGCCCCCTTCTCCGGCCGAGCGCCGACAAGGCGCAGGGAGACAGGGGGGCCTTCAGGAGCGCGAGGTTTTCCAGCCCGCTACGGCCTTCGCGAGGTCCGCTGCAAAAGCGGTCGCACGCGTCGGGTCCGCGAAGTGACGTTCGACGAAGAGCCGGTTGGCACGGCGTTCTGCCTCTATGGCCGGTCCTCCGGCGAGGATCTCTCTCACGTGGCGGACGACGTCCTCCGGCCGCCGGTAGATCCGGCAATCGGGTCCGCCGGTGAGCTGCGACTCGGGACGGTCGGGCATGATGACCGAGGCACCGGCATACATTCCTTCGATGATGGATTGGGGCATGCCGAAGGGACCGCCTGGCACCTTCGTGTAGACGACGACGGCGGTGCGACCGAGAAGCTCGAGCATCTGGTCCCGCGGCACGTCCACCGACAGCATCACCTGCGCACCCGATTCCGCGATCAGCTCGCGGATCAATTTTGGCTCATCCTCATGAAGGTTGGTCAGCCCCACAATGATCCGGCAGTCCACACCGCCTCGAGCGAGCTCGGCGAAGGCGCTTACGAGTAGCGGCCAGTCTTTTTTCGGGAGCGCCGCTGAAGCGGAGAGGACGATATGCCGTTCACCGCCGGGATCTGGCAGGTCTTCGTGGTCGGCGAGCAGCGGTTCGAGCTCGTGTGCTCCGGGGATGACGACGGCATGGTGCGGGAAAGCCCAGATTCCGACGCAAAGAGGGTGTCTGCGGACCTGCTCGATGAGAGCTTCGTCGAAGTCGAAGGAGTGGACGCGTAAAGCGAACGGCTTTCCGATCCGGGTGAGCACCTCGAGCCTCGCGTGAGCGAATGTCGCCCAGAACAGAAAGAGGACGTCCGGTTGGAAATCGGAGACTGCTGTGTCGAGGTCGGTGTACGTCGGCTCGGCCACCCTGACCGGAGACGGAGACCATTTGTCGGTGCACCACGCGAGCTGTGTTCCGTTGTCGGTGAGCGCGCGCATCTCTTCTGCCATGTACGTCTCGGGAACGAGTGGGAACAGGTGGTTGTACGCAAGCACGCGCAACGGTCGTTCGCGTAGAAGCTTCGTCCGGATGGCCGCTTGGGACGAGAGGAAGCGGCCCGACCGGCTGATTCGATCCGGCGCCGCCGTGGTGTAGAGAGAGGCGAGCACCGGGAGCGCGAGGGGCGTGCGATCTGCTGTCAGACGGAGCATCAGGTCCCAGTCGACCAACGACTCGAGGCTCTCGTCGAAGATCGCTTCGGTCAAGTTGCGCCGGTGAGCGATTACGCCTAGATCGATGAAATTCGCGTCTTCGAGCCGTGCGCGATCGAAGGCCTCGAAGTGGAGGTACGGCAACCCAAATCCGTTGGCGTCGGTAGCGCTGACGTTATCAATGACGGTTCCGCCATCGCCGATTCCGCCGGTGCCGCTGCCGCCGGTGCTGCTGCCGCTGGTGCTGCTGCCGCTGGTGCCGCTGCCGCCGGTGCCGCTGCCGCCGATGTCGCCGCTGCCGCTGCTGAGGGGGCTCAACCCGAGTGGGTTGTCTTCGTGCACATCGCCGTCAGCGATCCTGGCGCCGTAGAGGACGTCCACCTCGGGTCGGCGTTCGATCGCCCACGCGACTGCCTTCAGCCACAGGGGTTGCATCAGATTGTCGTCATCGAGGTACGCGACGTACTCGCCGTGTGCGGCTGACAAACCCGCATTACGCGCGGCGCTCACCCCGAGGGCGCTTTGCGAGATCACGTTGATCCGCTCGTCGCGAGAAGAGAGATCTGCAAGAAGCGCAGCCGTTTCGTCGGTGCTCCCGTCGTCTACTACGACCAGCTCCCAGTTGTCGTAAACCTGCGCTTCAACGGACTCGACCGCTCGTCGCAAGAGAGCCGAGCGGTTCCTGCTCGCCATGATCACCGATATGAGCGGCCTCGATCCGAGGGTCGCTTGACGGACCCATTCCGTGACCGGTCCTACGAGCGCGTGCAGTGCGTGCTCGCGACGATGTCGATCGTTTGCCTCCCGCTCTGAGCGCAGGTGTTGGCGGGTGTCGTCGAGAACCGCACGGGTGGCTTCGATCTCGTCTCGAAGTTCGTCGGCATGTGCTTCGAGCTCGTCGAGGCGCTTTAGCAGGCGGGTGTCCAGGTCGCTCAAGCCTTGCTCTAGACGCTGCTCGAAATCGGTCGAGAGGCGATCGTCCAGCTCCTCGAGTCCGAGCAGATCTTTGGCCCTGCCGATCAGCGCATCGCGGCCTCCGCTCTGCCTGGAGGCGTCACCGAGAGCGTGCAGCTCCTGCTTCCCGTGACGCACGAACTGCCGTAGCCGCATTTCCCTGTCCCCCGTCCAGCCGGGCGCCCCGAACCCTGTCGCCCAGAATCGAGTCGCCATTCTTGCGGATCCGGTCCCGGCACTTGAGCTGAGACCAGCTGATCGTTTCACACGGGCGCCTTACAGGGGTGGAGCTTTAGCGCAGGCCAAGGTTGGCGTCGCCGGAAGACCCCAAGCCGCCAGGCCGACACGGGCGCTCGAGCGCGCCGACGCCGGTGCAACCGCGCAAGTCGCTGACCTACCTGACACGCTCACCCGGACGTACGTGTGGGAGAACACGCACGAACTCTTGAACGCACGAACTCACGAGTTCGTATGCGTCGCCGGTGCAAGCGTCGTGTAACTGCGGTGTTAGGCGGCTGGCGGACCATGGGCTGCATCCGAAATCGACTGGTCCGGTGATGGGCCAGACGGAAGAAAGGATCAGTCCAATGCATGTACTACGCAGGTTCGCTCTCGCAGGTGTCGTAGCGACGACGGCCGTGGCCACAGGGGTCGGAGTCGGTTATGGCGTAGCGTCTGCATCGTCGAGCCAGGCTGCCAGCAAGTCCGTGACCGCGGGCGCCATCGTGAACGGCGGCAAGGCCAAGCCCGGTTGGCAGGGCGACATCACGTTCGACGTGCCGACGGGAACGACCAACCTCTTCTACCACTACGCCTGCCCGACAGGTGAGGTGGCGATCAGCGGCGGTTACCACCCGTTGACGGACGCGGGAACGCTGCAGGGTTCCTTCCCGAGGACGGACATCACGCCGCTCTACAGCGCCTGGGGATGGGTTACCACATGGTCGGGTGCTGGTTCGCCTTCGGGCCAGCAGATCGTGTTCGACGTCTACTGCGGTAAGTAGCTTCGCCGGCTTCTGACCGCAGCACTGCCGGGTCCGACGGGCGCTCCAACCGTCGGGCCCGGCCTTTTCGCGCTGTCAGGCTCCCATCAATTTCGGAGTTTTTCGGCGAATAGATCGAGCATCGAGCGCCACGAGCGTCGGTCAGCCGTCGCGTCGTACGCGAATCCGGGCATTCCCATTTCTGATGCAAGGGGATTCGTAAAGCTGTGGCCGACTCCGCCGTAGACCTCGATGCGCCAGTCGGCGACGCCCGCCTCTTTCATATCGGCCTCGAACTCGACTCGGCGTTCGGGGGGTACGACGGGATCGTCCGCGCCGCAGCACATCAGGATGCTCGCTCTTATGTTGCGCGAGTCGGTCGGGTTCGGTGGGCCGATACCCGGGTGAAAGCCCACCACTGCGGCGAGGTCGGCACCGGTGCGCGCCAGCTCTACAGCCATTGCTCCGCCGAAGCAGTACCCGATGACTGCAACCCGGTTCGTGTCGACCTGCTCCTGCTCCAGAAGGACATGTAATCCCGCAAGCGCCATCTCCCGCGTGAGCTGTGGATCGCCCATCAACACCCCGAGCCGCGCCATCGCCTCGTCGCGGGGCGGGGCCTTTCCATCTCCGAAGTAGTCGAGCGCGAACGCCGCGTACCCCAGTCCGGCGAGGCGCACGGCGCGGCCCTTGGCGTTTTCGCCGAGCCCCGATCCTTCGTGACAGACGAGAACGGCTGGGCGGAGTCCTGGTTGCAAGTTGTCGATCGCGAAGTGCCCAACCATCGGCTTCCCGTCGACCTCGTACGCGATGTCTGCGATCCTCATGCCGATGACGGTATTCGGTAACGGCGAGGCGAGCGAGGGGGCTGTGCGACCTGTGCGGTGCGAGCCGTGCGGTTTGCCCGTTACGCGTTCGGGAAGTCGAACGTCTCCGGCTGGCCGGAGCTGTCGAACCCGGATCCGTTCCACGTGTAGGTGATCACGGCCGGAGGAAGGCTTGGGCAGCAGCCGTAGTCGCCGGCTGCGTAATCGAAATACGAAACCTCGAAGGACTCGGATGCCGGCGCCCGGACCTGGCAGCCCGACGACGGGTTGGAAGGCTCTGTGCCGACGAAGTCAGTGTCGTCCCAGAGGAAGACGAGGCACGGAACGGGCGCTGCGGCATCCCGCAGGTAGCCCGCGACAGCGACCAGGCATCCTCCCGCGCCGTCGCTCGTCTTCACGATCTCGAGCGAGTCGCTACCGAAGCCTTGGCCGACCCATGCATGGCCGGCCATCTCCCCGGATATGACGGTTGCATCGGGGCCGCAAATCTCGCTGCGCCCGCCCGTCTCCCACGCCGGTACGAGTAGGGGTGCGGACGTCGATGGTGTGGGAGGACGGGCAGACACAGATGTGGTCCTGGTCGTTCCGGTTGGAACGGTTGTCGGGATCACAGATCCTTCGGAGGGGTCCCCGATCGTCGAGAAGGGGATGTGGGTCGACGCCGCGGGCGCGACCACGACCAAGCCGAGACAGGCGAGGACGACGAGCGACGCGACGAATGCGAGGACTGCGATCCGTGTCGCGCTCAGGCGGTGTCGCTGACTACTTGTTCGCATCACCGGTGCGCTAGTTCTCATCCCAGTACGAGCGGCGGGTTCGGCGGCTGGCCGGAGACGAGGGTTATCGCCGAACCGCTCCACCGGTAGACGTACGTGTCGATTCCCGCGGTGCCGTATTGGTAGCAGAACGTCGATACCGACGGGTTCACGATGTACTTGATCGCGAACTCGCCAGGACCGGGTGACGAAACGCCGTTATAGCCAACCTGTGCGTGAGGAACGAGCTCGTGGCTAGCTGTGATCAAACGCTCGCCGTCGAAGAAATAGACGTCGCCCCAACTGCAAGAGTCCATCCCGTCCTTGCCCAACTCGATCGCGTACACAAGACCTCCGGCACCGTCGGGCGTCGTCGCGACCGTGAATTCCCCTTGGCAGCCGCCTGGTCCGAGATAGATGCAGTTGTCGTACAAAGCGGCAATTTGCGCCTCGTCATGGGCGATGACGCTCGGATCCGGGGCAGCCGGGCTTGTTGCTAGAGGTGCTTGCGGGGGAGGAGCTGCACCGGCTACGGCGTTCGTACCTGCTCCGTCTATGGCAACGGTTGCGGCGCCCGCACCGTCTGCGGCTCCGGTGCCCGCGGCAGTTTCGGGAGTCGGCGAGCTGGGCGTGGTGGTTGAGGAGGAAGGAGTCACCGTCAGCCGGGCGTGCAGCGCCGCAGTTTTGGCTGAGCTCGCCGTTGATGCGCCTGTCGAACATCCGGCCAACAGAGCCGCGGCTCCCAATGTCGCCGCCGCCGCTACTACCCCTGTCGCTGCTGCAACTCGTGCCGCTGCGGCCCGTCTGCCGAATGCCCGATTCGAGATATTTGCCGCCACGATGCGGATCGTGACATTTCGGTCTCGGCCTTGGTAGGGGCACCCCTGCCCCGTACCCTTTTCAGCAGGACTGATATGCAGGCCCTACGTTCTCGGCACTCGCGATCAAGAACGGCGAACCGCGCGACGGGTTCTGGACCAACCCGTAGTGCATAGACCAGACCGTGCACTGTTCCTCGTAGTTCGCAGGCATCGGGGCCTGATTACTCGTGAAGGAGAGCCCCACCTCTACCTCACCGTCCGAAGCGTCGTAGACGTTCCCGACGACGATGGACGAGTCGTTCGTGGTCGCGTAGCCACTGGCGAAGTTGTCGTATCCCTGTTGCACTGCTTGCAGCGGTGGAGCGAGGACGTTGTATGACTGCAAGTAGTCGTGGTGGTTTATTCCGCCGAAGTATTCGCTCAACGTGAGCGCAACGAGAAAATCTGTCTCATCGGCG